>NZ_JRPT01000065.1:0-1153 GCF_000762865.1 Prevotella sp. S7 MS 2
TGGTTCTAGCACCACCAACATTACAATACAAAAATATGAACCCAAAAAGGCTACAACATATACTGATGTTCCTCACATGCTTGGCCGTGATGCTCGCAGTGACCGTAAGACGCGATGGAAAATTGCTCGGCCACGCGCTCAATAACGGTTATCAACAACAGGCAAAAGCAGTATCAACCGATACACTGCGTCAATTACAGGATGGTACATACATCATCAACACCACCCAACTAGGCAAAGACGTCCTTGGTTATGGCGGTCCTGTACCTCTAGAAATATATATCAAAGACGGGAAAGTACAGAAAGTCATCGCACTGAACAACTCCGAATCAGAAGATTTCTTTGCCGAAGCATCCAAACTCTTGACCTATTGGAACGGCAGAACAACCAAAGAGGCACTCACCATGAAGGTAGATGGAGTGAGTGGAGCCACTTATTCCTCGCGTGCCATCATCACTAATATGCGACTAGGACTGCAATATGCGGCCAAAAACACAAGCAAAACAAACCTTTGGGAGAAGATGGATATGTCGTGGAAGTATGCCGCCGGGCTCGTCGTCGTACTCATGGGAGCTATCATTCCACTATTTTTCAGGAACAAGAGATACCACACATTCCAACTCATCCTCAACGTCATTGTACTAGGATTTTGGGGTGGTACGTTCATCAACTACTCGCTCATCATGGGCTATTTGGCCAATGGCATCGACATATGGACCTCGCTCGTGCCGCTCATTATGCTCATTACGGCTTTCATCTATCCGTTCTTTGGCAAGAAAAACTATTACTGTAACCATATTTGTCCATGCGGTTCTATGCAAGATTTAGCCGGAAAAGTGACACATAAGAAATGGAAAATGTCAAAACAGACGGTCAAATGGCTCACCTCTTTCCGTCAAATACTATGGGCTGTTCTTATGGTCATGATGTTCATCGGAGTCGGTTTCAGTTGGATGGATTACGAAATTTTCGCGGCGTTCATCATCCAATCAGCATCTTGGATAGTATTGGTATTAGCCGCCATCTTCCTCGTTCTCGCCATCTTCGTGCCTCGTCCCTATTGCCGTTTCGTTTGTCCCACAGGCACATTGTTTAAGATAGCAGAGGGAGCTAAATAAATAACAAACGCAAATCGGGGGCATCCACAGTTGTG
>NZ_JRPT01000066.1:0-18534 GCF_000762865.1 Prevotella sp. S7 MS 2
ATCCACAGTTGTGGATGCCCCCGATTCTATTTTCAGAAATCTTATTCTTTGTTCGCACGCTTACGCTCCAAGTGATCCAAAATCAACTTGCGCATACGCATATTCTTCGGTGTTACCTCTACCAATTCGTCTTGACGGATATACTCTAAGCATTCCTCCAAACTCATAACGGTCTTAGGAACCACCCTTGCCTTTTCATCTGAACCACTGGCACGCACGTTAGTCAACTGCTTAGCCTTGGTTACGTTGATAACCAAATCGTTCTCGTGGATATGCTCACCCACTACCTGACCGGCATAAACGTCCTCACCCGGATCGATGAAGAACTTTCCACGATCTTGCAATTTGTCGATAGAGTAAGCATAAGCTGTACCGGTTTCCATCACTATAAGTGAACCGTTGGAGCGACGTTGAATCTCTCCCTTGAACGGTTGATAATCTTTATAACGGTGAGCCATGATAGCTTCGCCCTGACTAGCGGTCAATACGTTGGTACGCAAACCGATGATACCACGCGAAGGAATCTCAAATTCGATATTCACACGGTCGCCCTGATTTTCCATTCCCAGCAAATCGCCCTTACGACGGGTTACCATATCAATCATTTTGCTGGCAAACTCTTCGGGCACATTAATCGTCAATTCCTCGATGGGTTCGCACTTCTCGCCATCAATCTCTTTGTAGATAACCTGTGGCTGACCCACCTGTAGCTCGTAACCTTCACGACGCATGGTCTCAACCAACACAGAGAGATGAAGCACACCACGCCCGCTGACAATCCATTTATCGGTACTATCCTCGAACGGACGAACGCGCAAAGCAAGATTTTTCTCCAATTCGTGCTTCAAACGGTCGTTGATATGACGAGAAGTACAGAACTTTCCTTCACGTCCGAAGAACGGAGAATCGTTGATGGTAAACAGCATACTCATCGTAGGCTCGTCGATAGCGATAGGTGGAAGAGGCTCCGGATTCTCAAAATCACAGATGGTATCGCCAATCTCAAACCTTTCCAAACCGATGACAGCACATATATCACCACTGTCTACATGGTCGGTCTTCACGTGACCCATGCCCTCAAAAGTGTGCAATTCCTTTATCTTGGTGCGATCCTTTGAACCGTCGCGATGGCTAACCGTCACATTCATACCGTCGGTCAACGTACCACGATGCACCCTACCTACGGCAATACGACCTGTATAACTGCTATAGTCGAGCGATGTGATGAGCAACTGTGGAGTACCCTCCAACTGCTTCGGTGCAGGAATCACTTCTACAATCTTATCCAACAGATACTCGATATTGTCGGTAGGTTGCTTCCAGTCTTCAGCCATCCAGCCGTTCTTAGCCGAACCATAGACCACCGGGAAGTCCAATTGGTCTTCGGTAGCCTTCAGATCGCACATCAAGTCGAATACCATCTCGTACACTTCATCTGGACGACAGTTGGGTTTATCTACCTTGTTTACCACAACGACCGGTTTCAAACCTATCTGAAGAGCCTTCTGAAGTACGAAACGAGTCTGGGGCATCGGGCCTTCAAACGCGTCAACAAGCAGAATACAACCATCGGCCATATTCAATACACGCTCTACTTCACCACCGAAATCAGAGTGCCCCGGAGTATCTATAATATTGATTTTCGTACCTTTCCAGTTGATAGATACGTTTTTTGAAAGAATCGTTATCCCTCGCTCACGCTCCAAATCATTGGAGTCCAATACCTCGCCGCTGTTATTCTGGCCGTCACGGAACAGTTTACCAGCGAGCATCATCTTGTCGACCAATGTTGTTTTACCGTGGTCGACGTGTGCTATAATCGCAATGTTTCTAATATCTTGCATTCTTTTACCTTAAAATTCGATGCAAAGGTACGGATTATTCTTCACATACCAACACGCTGATAACACTATTTATACTCTCCTTTTGCATAACACTTCCCACCCCAAATTACTCACTACTCACTCCTAACCAGTCACCCTCAACTCGCTGCAGCGTCGTGGCAACATTGCTGCCTTGGCCGAACAGTATCGCTAAATGGGCGAGGCAGCAGTAGTGAAGAGCCGTTGCAGGAGCCCCACCCCACCCTCCCCAAAGGGGGAGGGAGAAGGTTTTGAGTTGACAAATAAACGATTTTTTAAGGTTAGTTTGTTAGTTCTTGAGTTTATGAGTTCTTAAATTGTAGGACGGGAAAGGTTCATTCCTTTCGCCCTCCCCTCTATGAGGAGGGTTCGGGTGGGACTTCTATAATGACGAATTGAATTCGTCCAAAGAGCATTCTTCTGTCCGAAGGACAGCCCTTTTAAGAGCCGGGGACTATCAAGCGATAGCGAAGATAGTCTCCGGACAGCGTAGACAACCAACTTCCAGTCTGACAAGACTGCCCCTATACGCCTTGCATATAGATTATAACACGGCAAGGGGGAGTCTTTCAGACTCAAATCTCTTACGCATTTCCCATAAGCCTAAAGGATTACGGCTATTGAGAGGGCTGTCCTTCGGACAAGATAGAAGTTTGAAAAGAACGGAATATACACCATGATGTTATGAAAAATGTGGACTCCCCCTATCTCCCCCCACTACAAAAAATAGGGTCGAGGAACAAATGTTCCCCAACCCTATGTCTCTAATATTTAGCTTTCCGTGCGGTTATTTGGTATACCCCGGAGTCTGTTCCAAAGCATCGTCGTTGTTAAGAGTATTCTTATCAATCGGCCACAAGAGCTTGTGAGATTCCGATTCCTCCAAAACAGGAGAGGTACCATCCACACTTCCCTCTTTCATGAAGACGAGATGCTTACCATTCTTGGTGTAGGTCATACGACACAAATCCCACCAACGCTGGCCTTCCTGTACAAACTCTTTATCCTTTTCAGCTAAGATGGCCAACTCGTTCTTGGTAAAGTCGCCAGCAACAAACTTAAACTTATCGGCCCAGTTTTTACCATAAGCACGCTCGCGAACATCGTTGATATACTTCTCTACAGCAGCCTTGTCGTCTTGCATATTTGCAATTTCGGCCAAAGAGAGGTAAACCCACGACAGTCGATAGTAAGGTATATCGCCACAGAACACACGCAGTCCGGCAGAATTGATAATACCGATATTCTTTCTTACCACTGTTCCCCAGTAAGTAAGAGAGTTATCTGCAGCTTTCTTATAAGTAGGTAGGAAAGTTGCCAAGCGGCGAGAATCTTCCTTATCAAACTTATTGAACAACGCCTCTTTGTACTCATAGCGCTGAATACCACCTGCACCTGCCATCTGTAATGGGTCGTCGAAGAGTGTACCATCTTCCAAATACACGTTCTTATTCAACTGTCCGGTACCGATGTTGTACACATATTGGCGATAATAATTAGTAGCTTCACCTTCAGCATAGCGTATAGCAAAGACTATTTCGCTGTTCCCCTTGCCATTGGCTGCATCAAATACACTGGCAAAAGTAGGTCGTAAAGAAAGACCGTAATTCTTGGCCACGCTTTCAAGATGAGCCTTAGCCACAGCCAAATCGGCCGTATTGGCCTTGTTATCACCGATGCTTACCTTAGCATTCCACAAGTACACTTCACCAGCCAAACACTCTGTGGCAGCTTTCGACCAATAACCTTTCTTATTTCCGCGGCCATACGGGTCAAATTTTGCATTATCTCCGAAATTCTCCAGCGACTTTTTCAAGTCGGCTTTGATTTGAGCCATCACTTCAGAAGCTTTGGCACGAGGCATATAAAGTTCTGCTGGATTAATCTGCCCATCAATTACCTCTGTACCAAGACGCAATGGTACACCGCCATATACGCGATAGAGATCGAAGTAATAGAATGCTCTCAAGCCATAGGCTATACCCAAGAAATACTTCTTATCAGCATCGGCCAAATAGTCGGCAGCCTCAATTCTAGCAATGGCTAGGTTACAGTTAGCAATATAACCGAAATAGTTACCAAATTTAGATACACCAGGATGCTCGGCATCAAAGTTCTGTGAAGCAATATCTCCACCATCGGTAGAAGAGCCATCGGCAGTGGTTCCTACCTTATATTGACCACCACGCAAATCGCCAAACACCATATTATGAGTCCACTCTGCGCTACGCATATTGCTATGCAGACCATCTATATAAGCTTCGGCTTGCGAATCATTCTTCCAATACGATGTACTACCATAGTAATCAATTGGTGCCAAGTCGAGTTTATCAGCACAAGACGTGAGCCCCAAAGTCGTTCCAACCATGATGGTTGATAAAATATATTTTGCTTTCATGTCTTTAATTCTTATGTGTCAATTAAAATGTTGCGTTCACACCCAAGATGATTGTACGTGGCAATCCATATCCCATACCGGAGTAAGCGCCACCACCGTGAGAGTATTCAGGTGTTGCGATAGGTGCAGACTTGATATAACCAAGGTTCTGACCGGTAATAGAAACTTCCAGATTCTTCATGGCGAGTTTGCTTACCCAAGCCTTTGGCAGGGTATAAGCGAGCGAAATCTCGCGGAAAGCCAAATAGCTACCATTGTAGGTGAACAGGCTTGAAGTACGGTTGTAGTTACCGGTACCAAGTTGGTCGGCCCATACATAACGAGGATACTTGGCGTTAGGATTGCTCTCAGACCATGTATTGAATACGTCGGTAGTAGCATTATAGGTACCTTGCATATTACCCAAGAACCAAGGAGTAGTACCATCGTAAGTCTTGAAATCAAGAGCGAAGTCGAGACGAGTGTACAGTGTGAAGCCTTTATACTTGAAAGTAGAGTTGAAACCACCAGTCCAATGAGGCATGGTATGACCCAGTTTCACTTGGTCGAGATTGTCGATGATGCCGTCGCCATTGATGTCTTTCCACTTCACGTCACCCGGCTGGATACGCAGTGCATTTGCTTTCTGTTTATCAGAGAGAGCTGCCCATGCTGCCGGACCATACATATATTTACCATTGGCGTTACCTGATTTCACTACCAAATTACCGGGAATCTCGTCGTAGCTCTTATAGATACCTTCTGCCTGATAGCCTACAAGCAAGCCGGGCTCTTGGCCTTCTTGGTATCCACCTACAAAGATGGTCTCATCAACTTCTTGTCCTGCAGCGTTCTTAACTTTACGTCCGGTGTAGATTTCCTGTCCACCTTGGCGATTACGCTCCAGTTTGTTGTAAGGAAGCGCAACAATCTTATTGATGTTATAAGCGATGTTAAGATTAGCATTCCAGCTCATATCCTTGGTTTTCAAGATTTGAGCACCAAACTCCATTTCGATACCACGGTTGCGGAATTTACCATTGTTGTTGTCAATACCAGAGAAACCGGTGGTAGAAGGAAGTGTCAATTTAGCATACTTATCCTGCGTCAAACGGTTGTAATAGGTGAAGTTAGCTGTCAAGCGGTTGTTCAAGAAGCCTAAGTCTACTGCAACTTCAAAGGTATGGCTCTTTTCCCAACGAAGTCCGGGGTTAGGTAATGTACCTATCAAGAAGCCAGTATTACCATTATAAGTGGTTGTACCATATCTACCTTGCAATGTATAAGCACCGATACCCGAAGCATTACCGTTGACACCATAGCTAGTACGCAACTTACCATACGACAGGAACGGGAGTGCATCTTTCACAAACTGCTCTTTCGTAGCTACCCATCCGGCAGACACACCGGGGAAGAAGCCCCAACGATTGTTGCCTAACAATGATGAGTAACCATCGTAACGGAATACTCCGGAGAGTAGATACTTGTCTTGATAGTCGTAGTTGACACGACCAAAATAAGACAGGATACGGTATCTCTCATGGAAAGAATCTATATCACGCTTATTCTCTTTAGAGCTGGTCAAGCCCAAATCTGCGAAGTCATCGGTTGGAGCGCCACTACCTGCAGCACTAAAACGTTTGGTATATCTATCGTAATACTCAGTACCCAACAATCCATCTATCGTATGGTCTTTCAAGAACGTAGTATTATAACTGATGGTGGCATTGTAAGTTTGAGAGAATGTACGATTGAAATATTCAGACGTAGAGCGAGTACGATTGAACTTGCCGGGATTGGTTTCAAAATCTTTAGAAAATTTGCCGTCAAGTTCTTCATCGTAGTACCATTGTCCGGAAGCATGCAACATCAAGTTAGGAATAAGTTCAGCATCGAAGCTCTGAATCATCGTAAACTTGTCGCTCTGATTATCAACAACCCATTTATCGGGCTGGTAAGACTGGTTGCCATCGCCAGAGTTCGGACCAAGCAACATGTTTCCATCTTCATCGTCATAACGAACCGTAGGAGGCAACGACTGGATACGACCGAAGTAGTTGGCTTCGCTAGTCTGCGAACCCGGCATACTCTGCCAGTTGGCACGGTTGTAGCTGAAATTTGAACTAGACTTCAACCAATCGGTAACCTTATAACTACCGTTGAAAGTAAAGTTGTAGCGCTCGTAGAACGACTTTATGGGGAGTCCCTCAGACTTATTGTAACCCAAACCTGCATAGTAAGTACCACGCTCGTTACCACCCGACATG
Organism: Prevotella sp. S7 MS 2; assembly: GCF_000762865.1. Lineage (NCBI taxonomy): Bacteria > Pseudomonadati > Bacteroidota > Bacteroidia > Bacteroidales > Prevotellaceae > Prevotella > Prevotella sp. S7 MS 2. Next base: position 6,507 of record NZ_JRPT01000066.1, read on the forward strand.
CTGGCATTATAATCCTGTGTCATAGCCGGATTGTTGAAACTGTACTTAGCTATATCGGTCTCGCGATAGATAAGAGTCTGACCGGGATTGACAGGATCTTCCATACTCTTCCATCCCTTGTCGAGCAAACCTTTGTTCGCATCGGTCAATGGTAGAATATTCCAAACCATACCGGTACCATATTTATTACCTGTACCAAACGGAGTTTTGTTACCTAAAGCCGCTTTACTAGCCCAATCAGAGTTAGCATAAGCTAGACGCTGGTAAGTAATATAATCTTTGGCACCGAGGAATTCATAGGGATTGTTCACATAGTTCCATCCCACCTTAGCTTTTAGGTTGATTTCACGATGCCCACTCTTGCCGGTTTTTGTGGTAACAAGGATTACACCATTGTTGGCACGAGCACCATAAAGAGCCGTAGCACCGGCATCTTTCAAAATTTCCATAGACTCGATATCCTCAGGGTTGATGTCGCTTAAACTTTCGCGCAACTGGCCATCGACCATCACTAGAGGAGAACCAGTACCGTTGAGGTTGGTACCACCACGAAGAACGATATTAGGAGTAGAACCCGGATTACCGGAAGTACTGGTGACACGCAAACCGGCAACAGCACCCGCGAGTGCTTGAGCCGGGTTAGAATATACACCCACATTGAAAGCGTCTTCCTTTACCTTGCTGATAGAGTTGGTCAACTTAGCACGACGAGTCTTTCCACCATAACCTGTTACGACCACCTCAGAGATGAGCTGTGAGCTTTCGGTCATCTTGATGTTCAGACTAGCTTCACCATTATATACGACTTCCTTCTTATCGAAGCCTACATAAGTAATCACCAAGGTTTGTCCTTTCTTGGCATTAAGCGTGAAACGTCCGTCAATATCGGTCACAGTCCCCATGGTCTGTCCCTTCACAACAACCGAAGCTCCGATAATAGGACCGAAATCATCAGACACGGTACCAGTCACTTTCGACGACTGTTGCTGAACTGCTAAAACTTCAGCCGAATTGCTGGAAGCTGCCGCGAGGCACGGTGAACTACCCAAAGCAAGGATAGCTCCTCCCAATAATACTTTTCTGTAGTTAGTTGTCATAATTCAAAAATATTAATATGGTTTTTGGTTTCTATCGGTTTTCTATATATTTCTCACAACAAGATTTGTTATAATTCGTGCATCAATCATGATAATCGCGGTAAAGTTATATAAAAATAATCAAATAATAGAATATTTTTGATATAATATTTTTATTTAGTCGTACTAAAAGAAAATATTAAGAAATAAAACCCAAAAATGAGCTAAATAAACAAATATATTGCCTATACAAAATAAAGATATTCATGTTAGCAAATTGAGAGATGATTCCCTATATATATAATAAGGTATAGCAAAGCCTCCAAAGTACACACGAACAAACACAAGAAAAACACAGGGAATGAGAAAAATAATACGATTTCTCTAGGATTTGCCTAAAAAATATTGTACCTTTGCACCGCTTTTATCTATCTAGGCAGGTGAAGGCATCTATAAAATAACATCAATATTAACAAAAAGCTATGTATTTAGACAAAGCAAAGAAAGAAGAGATCTTTGGTAAGTACGGAAAGTCTAACTCTGATACTGGTTCTGCTGAAAGCCAGATAGCATTGTTCTCGTTCCGTATTGCCCACTTGACGGAGCACGTAAAGAAAAACCGTAAAGATCATACTACCACACGTGCATTGACACAATTGGTAGGAAAGCGTCGTGCATTGCTCGACTATCTCTACGACAGAGACATTGAGCGCTACCGTGCTATCATCAAAGCTCTTGGATTACGTAAATAATCTGAAAGTTCAAGCACAATTTGCTAAAGAAAAATCCCTGCCTATCTTGAGAGATGGCAGGGATTATTTTTTACTATTATTGGATTAATTGCCGGATTTGACCGACAAGGTATTGCTGCACTTCAGGCAATTCACCGAGTCCATGTTGTACCACTTCGACTTGGTAACCGGCTCGTTCTAACTCTTCTTTCCACTCTCCATCGAGGTCTTCGGCCTTATGGTTACCGGCGATATAGAGCAACGGTACAAGGACAACATGCTGATGGCCGGAAGTTTGGAGAATCTTCTTTAAACTATCGAAACCGGGATACCCCTCGATAGTCACCACATGGCGATTGCCCTCACCCTGTTCTCTGAACATATAATCGAGCATACTGTAAACGGCATTCGCCATACTTTGGGTACCATGCCCCACATAGAACACTTCGCTATCTGCCGATACCGGTATCGAGCGAGTAAGCACATCGACCATCTTTTGACATGTTTCGACGCTGCTAAAAAGCGGACTTCCCACCTTAATCGTATCAAACTTGTGACGAAGAGGGGCTATAGCCTCGTTCATAATACCGGTCATGATGCCGTCAAGCAAATGGGTTGGCTGCACCACAACCTGACGATAGCCATCACGATGCAGTGCTTCAAGCGCCTCGGCAATAGTGTATTTTTGGATATTCCGCTTCTTCAAAGCAGCTATAACCATCTTCGAAGAATAGGTTTCGCGCACTTCCAAGCCTGTATTTTGGTGCACCAAAGCATTGATAGCATCCAATGTCTTAGTTCTACGGGCATCGTTATTAGTCCCATAGTGAACCATCAAAATAGCTGTTTGACTCATAGAAACGAGGGAAAAAAGGAAAAATAGAAAAAGGAAAGATATTCTTTTCATGGAATAATAGGAAGCTATTAGGATTAATCTTCGAGGATTTCACGAAGCGGAATCATCACAAACTCACGCTGTTCCATTAATGGATGAGGAATCTTCAAATCGGATTCGTCAACGTGAAGTTGGTCGTATAGCAGAATGTCTATATCAATGATGCGGTCAGTATAGTTGTCACCATCGGTCTTCTCCATCCTCCCAAGGTCGCGTTCTATCTGCTGTGTCACCCTCAACAATTGTCGTGGAGACAGCGGAGTGTCTATACAGACACACATGTTGATAAACTTATTGGGAGAAGAGAACCCCCAAGGCTCTGTTTCAAGAAGGGAGGAACTGCGCAAAACAGTCCCTACCCTCTCTTCCAAGAGGACTATAGCATCGTGCATCATACGTTTTCGATTGCCGATATTAGCCCCCAACGACAGATAGACCTTGTGCATCAATCGTCGAGAATGAGTAAAGAGTCGCCAAAGCAACCGAACTTATAACCATTTTTAGAAGCCAAGTTATAAGCCTCCATCACCAAGTCGTAACCACCAAAAGCAGCCGTAGACATGAGCAATGTAGAATAAGGATGATAGAAATTGGCTACCATACAGTCGGACAATCCGAAATCATAAGGAGGGAAGATAAACTTATTGGTCCATCCATCATATTCCTTCAGCATACCATCGGTGCCCACAGCTGTCTCCGTAGCTTTCACAATGCTGGTACCGACAGCACATACACGATGGCCTGATTGCTTGGTCTCGTTCACGATTTTGCAAGCCTCGGCACCTACAATCATCTGCTCCGATTCCATCTTATGTTTGGTCAAGTCTTCTACTTCAATAGAATTGAAGTTGCCAAGACCGCAATGTAGCGTGATATAAGCAGTATTGATACCGCGTATCTCCATACGCTTCATCAATTCACGACTAAAGTGTAAACCGGTAGCCGGAGCCGTAACGGCTCCTTCGTTCTGTGCAAATACGCACTGGAAGTCGTCTAAATCCTCAGCCGTAGCGGTTTGGCTCTCACGATTATCAATGATATAACGGGGCAATGGAGCCTCACCCAATGCAAACAACTCTCTCTTGAACTCGTCGTGAGGGCAGTCGTAGAGGAATCGAAGCGTACGACCACGGCTCGTAGTATTGTCGATGACCTCGGCCACCATCGTACCGCTCTCGTCGAAGAAGAGCTTATTGCCAATACGAATCTTGCGTGCCGGCTCTACCAACACATCCCAAAGACGCATCTCTTCGTTCAATTCGCGCAGCAAGAATACCTCGATTTTCGCATCGGTCTTTTCTTTAGTACCATAAAGACGAGCCGGGAACACCTTGGTATCATTAAGGATAAAGGTGTCGCCCTCATCAAAATAGTCGAGGATATTACGGAATTCCAGATACACAGGATTACCGTTTTTATCTTTCAGCGGTTCGCCCTTTTCGTCCGTTTGATACATATCTATCTTTTCAGACTTGCGATGAAGCACCATCAGGCGGGCTTCGTCACGGCGCGTAACAGTGAAAGAATTCTTCTCACCTTTGTCGTTAGTGAACTCATGCACGATGCTATGAGGATAGAGAGCGACTTGCTCCTTGGCTAAATCAAATTTGAATTGCGATAGTTTCATTATATTTCCACCTTTACTTTTCTATTTCTTGTTGTTCGATCCACTCTTGTATATGGTCGAAATCGATACAGTCTTCTGCTTTTATCTCGCCTACACGAGTGCGGCGAAGAGCCGTCAGATAAGCTCCACTCTGCAATGCCCTGCCTAAATCGCGAGCCAAAGCACGGATATAAGTACCTTTACCACAGACCACCCGAATGCTTACTTGCATCTTAATGGGGTCGAAATCGGTCAGCATAATCTCGTCGATATGCACATTTTTAGGTTGCAACCGCACCTCCTCACCAGCTCTACGAAGTGCATAAGCGCGGTCACCATTGACCTTACAAGCACTATAGGTAGGCGGTACTTGCTGAATATCGCCCACAAAACCGGCGAGTTTCTGCTCTATAAGTTCGCGAGTGATATGCTCGGTCGGGAACGTTTCGTTCACAGGATGCTCCATATCATAACTCACCGTAGTCGCTCCAAGCTGTAATGTTGCCGTGTATTCCTTGGTATGACTTTGTAGTTGCTCTATCTGCTTGGTACATTTGCCCGTGCAAAGTATCAACACTCCCGTGGCCAAAGGGTCGAGTGTACCCGCATGACCAATCTTCACTTTATAGCCTACATGCTTGCTTAGCACATATCGGACGTGCGCCAAAGCACCAAAGCTAGACTTCCCATACGGTTTATCAATACCGAAAATCTCTCCTGTTTTGAAGTTCATTAGCCCACCATTGCTAAAGAGTGACCACTCAACAACCAAAACAAGATGAAGCCACCGACGATGATTCGATAGATACCGAAGGCTCTAAATCCATATTTAGTGAGGAAAGCAACAAACCACTTCATGGCCAAAAGTGCCACAACAAAGGCTACCACACTGCCCAGCCCAAGCATCATTAGATTGTCGGTAGTGGCCCATCCGGCTGTCGCTGCATCTGAAGAGAAGAACAATTCGTATACATCAAGCACCGTAGCAGCAGCCATTGTAGGCACAGCCAAGAAGAAAGAGAACTCGGCCGCAGCCCTACGAGTGAGCTTCTGAGCCATACCTCCGACGATGGTTGCCATCGAACGAGAGACTCCGGGAATCATGGCGATACACTGGAACAAACCTATATTGAATGCACGCTTTTCTGTTATCTGATTCTCTTCACTCCCTTGATTGAAGATTCGGTCGCAGAACAGCATGAATATACCACCTACAACAAGCATGATAGCCACTACTTCCACACTCTCTAGGAAGCGATCTATCAGCCCGGTCTTCTTGCCGATAAGTCCGATAACTACCGCAGGAACAAAAGCAACGAGCAGTTTCCAATAGAAATCCCACTTATGCAAGAACTTCTGTAACGGCGTACTACCAGCCGCAGCAGGGCTATGATCTAAACGGAAAAAGCGATTCCAATAGAGACATACCACCGAAAGGATGGCACCAAACTGTATAATAATGGTGAAAGCCTTAACAAATGGAGTACTCTCAATGCCCAATAAGCCTTGCGTAATAATCATGTGGCCCGTAGAAGATACGGGCAAAAACTCGGTCAATCCTTCTACAATGGCAAGGATGATTGTCTGTATAATGGTCATGAGTCGATGTTATCGTTAGAATCTTTAGACTTGTGCAAAATGGCATAAATAATAGATAGGAAGCCTATCAAGCATACGACAGGTGCCACTTTGATACGCTGAGCGTTGAAAATAGAAGGATCGTACATATTCTCCGTAGAACTTCCGCCACTCATCATGATAAAGCCAATGATGACAACTAATACGCCTATAGCCAATAACACGAAGTTGCTTTTTCCAAAAGCCAGATTTCTTTTATCCATGATAATCCCTGATTGATGTTCAAAATTAAATCTTATATAAGTCTCCGGCTTTCATTCGGAGGAACTTGTTGACAGATATATTGGCGCAAATGGCCGTAATAATGATTCCAAAGAGGAATACAGATGCACCCGTAATGGCCATTACCTGCCATGTGACAACGGTCAACATACCCGGCTCATAGGCATAGAGAGCAAACAACATACCTCCCAATACCACATCGGCCAGCAATGCTGCAACAACTCCTATGACGACATTGCGCTTGATAAACGGCTTACGAATGAAGCTCCACGATGCTCCTACGAGTTTCATCGTGTGTATAGAGAAGCGCCGTGCATAAATACTAAGACGGACAGTGTTGCTGATCAACGAAAAAGAAACGAATGTCAAGAGAGCCGCCAGCACCAACAATACGATACTGATACGCCTCAAATGGGTGTTCACACTATCCATCAAATCTTGTTGGTAAGTAATATCGCTCACCTTAGAATTACGTTTCAACTCCTTCGTTATCCATTTCAAAGAGTCGCTATTGGCGTAATCGGCCTTGAGCCGAACTTCTATCGAGGCCAAGAAAGGATTCCCCCCGATAAACTCAGATGGGTCTGTCCCCATGGCTAGCGTCTGCTCTTTCAACGCTTCTTCCTTACTAATAAAGTGGACAGTATTGATATAAGGACGGTTTTGAAGCGATTGACATAGTTGTTTTGCTTCGGGATTGGTCATGTCGTCTTGCAACATCATCGTCACCATTAGGTTTTCTTTGACGTAGTTAGACAGATTCTTCGCTGTCAAGACAGAGAATACGACCATTCCTAATAATATAAGTACCAACGCAGTGCTGATACAAAGAGTAACAACCTGCAATCCACGAGGATTACGGGTACCGTTCTTTTTCTTTCCCATTCTGTACAAGGTATATTACACCAAAATCGTTGCAAAGTAACAAAAAAAACACTGATAAAACGAGTGATTAACGTGCATTAACACCCGTATTACCCTTCCGGCATGACCATAATGGCTCCGCCCTATCGGCATCAAGCTTTACGCAACAGCAAATAGCCCACAATTCCGCCCACGATCGACGCTGCAAAAATACCCAACTTGGCCAAAACAATGCTTCCGGACTCGGTAAAAGCGAGCACAGAAACAAACATTGACATCGTGAAACCAATGGAAGCGAGGAAGCCTAGTCCCGTCAACACTCGCCAAGACATAGCCTTATCGCGGCGTCCTATCTTAAGTTTGGTAAGCAACCATACCGACAATAAGATACCTATTGGTTTACCCAATAGCAAGCCAAGCATCACTCCGATAGCCACATGGTTCTCAAATATCATTGAAGCATCCATATCTACAAACGAGACACCGGCATTGGCAAGAGCAAATATAGGCATGATGACGAACGAAACAAACGGTTGGATACTGTGTTCTAGTCGTTGGAGCGGTGGGATAGCGCTCCGCGTATCTCTTTTTACATCCGAGATAATCTCCACTTGTTCCTCTTCCAGTGTCATCACATCATTAGACTCGGCAGCCTCAAAATCCTTCATCCGTTGCTTCAAACGAGCAATGAATGCGGCTTCAGGGATAGAAGAGTCGGCTGGAATCATAAAGGCAGACAGCACAGCCGAGATAGTAGCGTGCACTCCCGACATCAAAAAGCATACCCATACACCACCAACGGCTATGATACCATAAAACCATACGTTCTTCACACCCAACTTATTGCCCACAAACATCAGCAACAAGAAGAGCATACCGACACCAATACTCATCAACGAAATATTGGACGTATAGAACAACGCTATCACTAATACCGACCCTAAGTCATCAACAATAGCCAATGTCGTGAGGAATATCTTTGCCGAAAGAGGCACTCTGTTACCCAACAGATAAAGTATGGCCAGTGCAAAAGCGATGTCGGTAGCCATAGGGATTCCCCATCCATGAGCCACAGGCGTACCGGCATTGAATGCCAAATAGATGAGCGAAGGTACCAACATGCCGAAAATAGCCGCTCCAACAGGTAACACTACCTTACTTAAATGGCGTAGTTCGCCACCGATAAACTCTCGTTTCAACTCCAATCCGATAACGAAGAAGAAGATAGACATAAGTCCGTCATTCACCCAATGTTCCAAACTGAAATTCAGATAGGGTTTACCATTCCATATAAAACCGAAATGCTGTTCAAAGAAAGCAAAATAATCTTCGCGCCAAGGAGAATTTGCCAATAGCAAAGCTATGACGACTGAGAGACCTAAGACGATGCTGCTAGAACGCTCCTTTTGCATAAATTGTTGTATCGGCATGAACACATGTCGTCCTATTGTCTGCTGAAGATGCTGTACCATTTTAATATTTTATAAGTAAAAAAAGCAAGAGTGCGCATCTCTATCTAGCGATACATCAAGTATACATATCACTTCTTGATATTTCCTAACACGCATCTCTTTCATTGATGAAGACATGAAGTTCAGACCAAACGTGCTTCCCAAGATTCATATCCATTTGCGTCTGCAAAGGTACTAAGAAAAGACGAAATAACCAAACGCCCCACCTCTCATCCCATCCCATATACCTACAACAATACAATGACCTTGCACGTATAATAAAATAAGGTATGGGCTTCCCTATAAACTTATTGTCTTAATAACCATAAACGGAAAAAGAAGTCGTAACTCTCATAGTAATCATCATGACGTGTTATGAAATCCTTATCCAACAATCCTTTGATAGCAGACTGTATCGAACTAGCCGATGCCAGCCTATGTCTACGAATAAATTCTTCCGACATCAGATTCCGAGCCTTGCCCTCTTTGCAAATGGCACGAAACAATTCTTTCTGTTTGGCCGGCAACTGATATAACAAAGCCTCATAAGCAAATGCACTCTCATCAAGGATGCGGGTAATAGCCACAGGGACAAGTTCCTTCTTACATTCTCCTCCTTCCGTTGTCAGCACATATAACTTGTTGAGTATACGCTGTAGATACCATGTAACACCATCAAACATACTGTATATTTCTTCCACAACATCAGCATAAAGTACTCGACTGCCCTCTTTAAACAAACGAATAGCAAATTCTGTATATACACTCAAGTCTATAGCACCAATATGCTGCAACGCCGTACTTTGATAAAACGGACGACTATGGCTCAAAAACATCTCAGTCATCATGGTACGTTGAGACCCGGAGAATACAAAATAGGCATTATGGCATCGTTGTATCTTAGTTCGTAACAAGGCCTCAACACTTTTTTCCGGATACATACAAATGGCTTGAAACTCATCTATAGCAACAAGACAAGGTTTATCAGCCATCTCCAAATACCGAAAAATTTCATCAAGCGTTACTTCCGGATTCTGTATGTCCCCCAACTCCACATTCCAAGTTGGATTACCATATTGGTCAAACGATATACCCGAACGAACCGAACGAAGACAATCCATAAACAATTCTAATACCTTTCTACCAAAAGGTTTCAATGCACTGAGTATTTCTTTACCTAGCACATTGACCATCTCTTGCAACGATTTCGTCGCATATATATCTACCAAAAAAGTATAATAGCATTGCTGTATATCCTTCTGATGAAAGAAATGGGAGATAAGACCGGTCTTTCCCATACGTCGCTGAGCCATCAATGCCACATTGCGACCATTCTCTAGATGCTCGCGTATGATACCGTTTTCCGCCACTCGATCGCAGAACAAATCGTCAGATACATAACCATGCAATATAAAAGGATTTGCTATCATAATAGAAATAAGCTTGTTAATGCAAAGATAATCATCTTTTTCCAATTACCATCATATAATTATCATAAGATGGTAATAAGTATAAAATATGCTAATTCTTACGTAGCATCATTACTTCAGAACATAAAATCGGGCACAAATGCCACCATAACAGGATTTTCATTACCTTTGTAGAAGGTAAGATACGTTCGGCAAATTGAGAGTAAACTCTCTTTGCAATCGCTTTCATTACCTTTGTAAACCAACTTTATACAGACATTATGAGTACGATAATATATCCATCACCGATTTTCGGACCGGTACATAGTCGCCGATTAGGATTGTCCCTAGGCATCAACTTGCTACCGGGCGACGGCAAAGCATGTACTTTTGACTGCATCTATTGCGAATGCGGATTTAATGCCGACCATCGCACACAGTCTCCTTTCCCTACTCGCGAACTTGTAGCCAAAAAGCTTGAGGCACAACTTAAAAAGATGCACGAAGCCGGTGAACACCCCAACGTATTGACATTTGCAGGCAATGGAGAGCCTACGAGCAATCCGCATTTCCCCGAAATCATCGACGACACCATCTGTCTGCGTAACCAATATTGTCCCGATGCAAAGGTAAGTGTGCTTAGCAACGCCACCTTTCTTAAACAGAAAGCCGTACACGAGGCACTCATGAAGGTAGACAACAATATTCAAAAGCTGGATACCGTCGACTCGGAATACATCAAAAAGGTAGACCGCCCACTCAGTCCGAACTACAACGTGGAACGTATCATCGACCAACTAAAAAGCTTCAACGGCCACGTCATCATCCAAACCATGTTTATGAAGGGTTGTAACAACGCCGGTGAGAGTGTCGACAACACATCGGAATACTACATTGCCCCATGGCTTGAAGCTGTCAAAGAGATAGCTCCGAGCGAGGTCATGGTATACACTATCGACCGTGAAACACCCGACACACATCTCCAAAAGGCCACTCGCGAGGAATTGGATACCATCCGCGACCGCGTCATTGCTGCCAGAATCCCCTGTACAGCATCATATTAGAAAAGGTAAGAGTTCAAACTCTTACCTTTTTTATTGTCTATCATCATCACTTATTCCACTACAGCCGTGAACCCACCATTACGTACCATACGGATATTGAGCGTGGTATCAGAGTTCGCTTTTTTCTTTTCCATGCGGTAGTCCATAGCTTGTAAGCCGGCATTAAAACCATCGGTAAAGAGTGTCATCTTATGTGTACGATGCCATCAACAATATACTTTTAATCAAAGAGGCCGATGCACGGCGACTCAACCTGTTCCAAAACTATTGTAATGTGTTCCATGCACTCATCTATTACAACATGGTAGTGGCTTGGGGCGATATGCCTTATCTATCACAAAGACAAACCGATTCTGGTAGTCGAATTGTACGCACTGGCAAGAAGACGATCTTTACTAATTTGGAAACAAACCTAAAGAATGCCATTGAGTCACTAAAAGAAGAACGAAATGAATCGTTAAATGGTGAAGAGGGATTCTTCTTCGTCCCTAAAGATGTGGCACGTATCATCTTGGCACAAATTTATATGTATCAAGGCGACTACAACTCGGCGACGCCACTACTGGAGAAAGTCATCAAAAACGGCTATTATAGTCTCGACAATAGCAACTACAGCAATCTGGAAACGCTTAAAGCCATCAACAGTTACAGCAAAGAGAATATACTATCGTTAAGACCTCAATACATAAGAAATGCCGAAAAAGGCTTCAAGGATTATTCTTCGTATTCGTTACCAGTGCTGAATTACACTGACGTAATGCTGCTCTATGCGGAATGTATGGTACATACCGGGCAGGCAACACAAGCCAACAATTATTTGAAACAGGTAGTAGATGCCAAGCATATCAGTGTTTCGGACAGTGGGATTACAGGTATCAAGGAAGCAAGACAAAAGTTGTTGCTCTACAGTATCGGCAACTTCGCTTTCATGAAACGTAACAAACTCGCTATCACCGAATATGGCATCAAGGACTATCAACAACTTTTGCCAATTCCGTTTAGCCAAATTGACTTGAATCCGGGCATGACTCAGAATCTCGGATATTAACAAAACCGACTGAAAAACAAAAAG
>NZ_JRPT01000067.1:0-24471 GCF_000762865.1 Prevotella sp. S7 MS 2
TTGCAGTTTTACCGAAAAGCCAAGACAGCACTGTTGTCTCAGTTTTGCAGCGGATTCAATTCAACCTAAAGCTTTGACGACAGAAACTTTCCTGTCCAACTATCTTTACACTTTATAATTTCTTCCGGTGTTCCGGCACAAACCAATTGTCCCCCCTTGTCGCCCCCATCTGGACCAAGGTCGATGATGTAATCGGCACACTTGATAACATCCATGTTGTGTTCGATGACAACAATACTGTGCCCTCGCTCTATCAGAGAGTTAAACGATTTGAGTAATTTGTTGATGTCGTGGAAATGTAAGCCGGTAGTAGGTTCATCGAAAATGAACAATGTGGGGTCTTGCTTTTCCTGTCCTATGAAGTAAGCTAATTTTACACGTTGGTTCTCGCCGCCTGAAAGCGTACTTGAATTTTGTCCCATCTTGATGTAGCCCAATCCTACTGACTCTAGTGGAGTAAGTCGGTTGACGATTTGTGTCTGTCCATATTGGCCGAAAAACTCAATGGCTTCAGATACTGTCATGTTGAGTACATCATCTATATTCTTACCTTGATACCGCACATCGAGTATGTCATGCTTGAAACGATGCCCATGGCAAGATTCACATTCGAGCACCAAATCTGCCATGAATTGCATTTCTACGGTTATAACACCTGCGCCCTTGCACTCCTCGCATCTTCCGCCGTCTGTGTTGAAAGAAAAATATTGAGGGGTAAAACCTAATTGCTTAGATAAGGGTTGATCGGCAAATAGCTGCCTGATGGCGTCGTAAGCCTTGACATAAGTGGCAGGATTGCTACGTGTACTCTTACCTATCGGATTCTGGTCGACGAATTCTACATGTTTAATAGATTTCCAGTCGCCTTCCAAAGCTGTGTATTCACCCGGCAATTCGGCTACTTCATCAAGATGACGCTTGAGGGCAGGGTAGAGGATTCCTTTGATAAGTGAGGACTTACCAGAGCCGGAAACTCCTGTTACGACAGTCAGAATATTCAATGGAATCTTCACATCAAGCCCTTTCAAGTTATTCATCCTAGCTCCCTTGATATCTATAGTTCTGTTCCAATGGCGCCTAGAACAGGGTGTGGATATTTGCTCTATCCCTGTAAGATATTTAATCATGTATGATTCCGGATATTTTTCGAGTAGTTTCTGTGAATTGTCTTGAAGGCTGTCACTATTTCCTTCGAAAACAATCCGTCCACCATTGGTACCGGCATCTGGGCCAATATCAATAAGGTAGTTGGCTGCTCTAATCATTTCCTCATCATGTTCGACCACCATAACTGTATTGTTGAGCGACTGCAGCTCTTGTAAAACATGAATCAGTTTGTCGGTGTCTCTGCTATGTAAGCCGATGCTTGGTTCATCGAGAATGTATAGTGAGCCTACCAGCGAACTTCCTAATGAGGTAGTTAGGTTGATACGTTGGCTCTCACCACCACTTAAAGTATTTGATGTACGATTGAGAGTGAGATAGCCTAGCCCTACTTCTACAAGGAACGTGAGTCTGTTTTTGATTTCCGTCAGCAGTCGTTTACCGACTTCGGCATCGTGATTATCAAGTTTTAGATTGTCAAACCATTGCTTCAAATTCTTCACGGGCATCTCTACAAGGTCGGTTATACTCATGCCGGCAATCTTCACCCACGCTGCTTCTTTCTTGAGTTTTGTGCCGTGACAGTCAGGACATGTCGTCTTTCCGCGGTATCTACTCATCATCACACGATACTGAATTTTGTATTGGTTTTCTTTCACCATTTGGAAGAAAGAGTCGATACAAACACGCTCGCTTAGTGGAAGCGACTGCTCAGAAGGTAGCCCATGCCATAGCATGTCTTTTTGTTTTTGTGATAGACAGTAATAGGGTTCGAAGATTGGAAAGTTGTCTTTCTGAGCCCGTTTACAAAATTCCTGCTTCCAAACACTCATCTTGTCACCATGCCAGCATTGCACGCAATCTTCGTATACGCTTAATGCAGAATTCGGAATAACTAATTTTTCGTCGATACCAATGACTTTTCCAAACCCCTCGCAAGTAGGACATGCGCCCAAAGGAGAGTTGAATGAGAACATATTATCATTGGGTTCTTCGAATTGGATGCCGTCTGCTTCGAACTTAGTAGAGAACTCATGGATGATATTTGAGGGTAGGAAGACCAACTTGCATTGCCCGTCTCCTTCGTACAAAGCCGTCTCTGAAGAGTCTATGAGTCTGGAAATGGAATCTTTTTCTGTTGATACGCTGAGCCTATCTATCACTAGATTCATGTCTGTAATGTCTAATGCGTTTTCTAATGTCGGATCATGATTAATCTTATCAAGTATATTATCAATCCTTTCTATCTCTCCATTCATAAAGAGCCGGGTGTATCCTTCTTGCACACTCATTTCCAATTGCTTCACTAAAGTTCTACCTTCGATTAAATGGAGTGGGGCAAGAACCATAAATTTGGTCCCCTCTGAATATTGCTTTGTACATTCGACAATATCTTCAGGAGAATGTCTCTTTACCTCTTCACCGCTAATGGGTGAATAGGTGTGCCCGATTCTAGCATAAAGCAACCGAAGATATTCGTAGATTTCGGTCGAAGTGCCGACGGTAGAACGGGGATTACGAGCTATTACCTTTTGTTCGATGGCAATAGCGGGAGGTATGCCTTTGATGAAATCACATTCCGGTTTGTTCATTCTCCCAAGAAATTGACGTGCATAAGCCGATAGACTTTCTACATATCTTCGTTGACCTTCGGCATATAATGTATCAAAAGCCAGTGACGATTTACCCGAACCGGAAACACCGGTAATAACGATAAACTTATTACGTGGAATCTTTAGAGAGATATTTTTGAGGTTGTTGACTCTGGCTCCTTTTACTTCTATGAATTTATCCATAATGAAATGTGTTCCTTGATGATGGGAGGTGGAATGGTAATGGGGGGTAATGATTTCGCCATACCATATATGATTCTATTTTGTGAGGGCGCTACCGCTTAGTTTTTGATGGTGTATGGCAGCCTTTTCTGCTGCAACTTTGGCGTATATGTTGTCTTTTGCTTCATCTGGTGTCATCCGCATGGTATTGCCTTTCTCGATAAGCTCTTTCACGACTTCGCCACCGATGATGAGTCCGGCAGCTGCCGGAACAAAGGCGTTGCTAGCTGGTATGCTACGTTTTGTGGAGGCATTCTCGCTTTCTTCGGTGAAATGGATGGTCTCGTCTTCAATTATCTTTAAAGGTTCTTCTTCACTATAGACTACTTTTAGATGCTGTATATTCTGTTTGCGAAGCTTTTTTCGGATGACTTTGGCTAAAGGATCCATCTTTGTTTGACTGATATTTGCAATCTTAAAGGCGGTGGCATCTAATTTATTGGCGGCTCCCATGCTGGAAATCAGTGGAATTTGCAAGTCATGACATCGCCTGATTAACTCTAGTTTTGCAACGACGGTATCAATACAATCGACGACATAATCATATTTAGACAAATCAACAGTATCGGCATTCTGGGGTAAATAGAACATTTGGTGCTTATGTACGATGCACTCGTTATTGATGTCATGGATACGTTCTTCGGCTACATCTACCTTGGGTTTCCCTATAGTGGATAGCAGAGCATATAGTTGTCGATTAATATTTGTGATGGAAACTGTATCGTTGTCGAATAGATCTAGTTCGCCAACTCCACTGCGTGCCAGAACTTCAACTACGTAACTACCGACGCCACCAATGCCGAATACAGCTACACGACAACCGCATAAGGTATTAAGAGCAGGCAGCCCGAATAAGAGTTGAGTTCGTATGAATTGATTCTGCATAACGAAAATTTGAAATACAAAATTACGATTTTCTTGGAATAAAAGCTGTGAAACCCAGTAAAATGTATTATTTTTGCACATAATTTAATGCAAAAAATCGAATGGATAGTAACCAACTTTCTCCATTGAGAAAAACTATTGTCGGAGTACAATTTCTTTTTGTCGCTTTCGGAGCGACTGTTTTAGTTCCTTTATTAGTCGGGTTAGACCCATCCACCGCATTAATGACTGCCGGAATTGGTACGTTTATCTTCCACTTTGTGACAAAAGGTAAGGTGCCGGTGTTTCTTGGGAGCAGCTTTGCCTTTATTGCTCCGATTATCGCAGCGAGTAAGCAGTGGGGCATGCCGGGAACTCTTGCTGGTTTGGCAGGCGTATCTTTGGTCTATTTTGTCATGAGTGCATTGATTAAATGGCAAGGGAAAAAACTACTTGACCGATTGTTTCCTCCGGTTGTTATAGGCCCTGTTATCATCTTGATAGGACTTTCGTTGTCGGGTTCTGCGGTTAATATGGCAAAAGAGAATTGGATTTTGGCTTTCGTATCGCTTGTTACTGCGATTCTTGTATTAGCATTGGGACGTGGATTGTTGAAGTTGGTTCCGGTGGTATGTGGTATCATAGTCGGTTATATCGTGTCGATATTCATGAATGCGGTAGACTTCTCTGAGGTGCTATCTGCCCCATGGTTTGCTCTACCTCCTTCGATTGCGCATTTCCAAATGCCGCAGTTTGCATGGGAACCTTTCTTGTATATGATACCGGTAGCTATTGCTCCGGTGATAGAACATATTGGTGATGTTTATGTAGTTGGGGCTGTTGCACGTAAGGATTTCGTTGCTGATCCGGGATTACATCGTACGATGTGCGGTGATGGTTTAGCTTGTTTGGCGTCCGCATTCTTTGGAGGTCCTCCAGTAACTACGTATAGTGAAGTGACCGGAGCGATGAGTATAACCAAGGTTACAAGTCCGCAAGTGATTCGAATTGCAGCAACGACGGCCATTGTCTTCTCTGTAATAGGAAAATTAGCAGCTCTATTGCGTAGCATTCCCGCAGCGGTATTGGGCGGAATCATGCTACTTCTATTTGGAACAATAGCCAGTGTCGGTGTTCAAAACTTGATTCAACATAAGGTTAATTTAGATAAGACACGAAATATCATCATTATTTCTGTAACCTTAACGATGGGTATTGGTGGTGCTGTTTTATCATGGGGCAGTTTTGCTATTAGTGGTATTGGCCTGTCAGCATTGGTTGGTGTAATTCTAAATTTAGTTCTTCCGAATGATAAAGAAGAAGAAACGGAATCTGTGAATGAATAAGGAGTTTGATGTATATTGGAGTACCCATAAGAAAAGACTTATGGGTACATCTCCATTTCAAGAGGAGTGGAATGAAAGCAAACGCATGTCTACAGCCGGAGATTGGCTGTTATTGGCTTTCCCGGTTGTGGTCTTTGTTGCTTTTGTGTCTTCCGGATTGATTAAGAATGAACTCTTGAATTATGTCATAGGGGGTGTTTTATGTGGGCTTTCACTTGTAATAGGAGAGTATATAAAGCCTTATGTTACGGGTAAACGTTCTATCGGGGAGATAGAAAAAGATGCTAAGGAATATTATTTCAAGCAATATCAAGAGACTGGAAAGTTGCCTTAGATTAGATATAGATTAAATCGCTCATGATGTCGTCGCTGATATAAAGTCCCTTTTTAGTTAAGGATAGATGCTCATCCTCAATCACCATGTTGTTGTTTTGTAGATGTTGATGAGCATTATTCATTAGATATTGATATAATGATGAGCCATAATGTCGCTTCATATCGGTAAGATTGATGCCTTCTTTAGTTCGTAATGCTGTGGTAATCAAATCATTGTATCTTGTATGTAAATCTAAAGTTTCTTGCTCGTAAGCCAATCTTCCACTTTCAATGGTTTGGATATATGTGGTAAGGTTGCTTGGATTCCACATTCTATGTGTCTTGTTGTAAGAGTGGGCGGATGCGCCTAGCCCGATGTAAGGCACTTCATGCCAGTAGCTACTATTATGTTTGCTTCGGAATCCCGGTCGTGCGAAGTTGCTTATCTCATATTGTTCGTATCCTGATTTCTCTAGTTTATCAATTAATAGATTGTACATTGATAAACTTGTTTCCTCATCTATTTCATGGATTTTGCCTTGTTTTAAGAGTTGGTAGAGTTGTGTGCCTTCTTCATACATCAAGCTATAGGCTGATATATGTTCCACATTTAAGGAGAGAGCTGAGTCAATATCAATTTCCCAATCGGCAATAGTCTCTTCTGGAAATCCAAATATTAAGTCTATACTAATATTCTGTATGCCATGATTCCGAAGTGTTTCCACCGCTTCCATAGCCTGCTTTGATGTATGTCTGCGGTGTAGGAAAGACAGTCTTTTATCTGAAAAACTTTGCACTCCCATACTAATCCTATTGACAGGTAGTCTTGTTAATAATGTAGTAAAATCTTCAGTAACATCATCTGGATTGCATTCGAGTGTTACTTCGGCATCTTTTCTCACATTATATATATTATATATAGATTTGAAAAGAGCTACTAGATTTTGAGAAGACAATTGACTTGGAGTGCCACCACCTATATATATAGTGTCAATGATATTCGCGTGTTTGCGTAGATTCATCTCTTCCGTAACAGCATGTATGTATCGATTCATCATATTGTTGTTGGTTGTACTGAAGAAACCACAATAAATGCACCGGCTTGCACAAAAGGGAATATGTATATAGAGTCCTGCCATAAATCTATGCAAAAATACTAATATGTTTTAAAACTTACATCCTTTTCGTGATTTTGTTTTGTTTGTTAGAATAAATATTCCTAACTTTATGGCCAAGTCAAAGGTGATGTATAGAATGATTGTCACCTCTACCATGAACAAAATATTACTAACACTTTAAATCTTTTGATATGAGAGTTTATCAGACAAACGAAATTAAGAACATTGCGTTACTTGGCAGTGCGGGTAGCGGCAAGACAACTCTTGCCGAAAGTATGTTATTTGAAGCCGGTATTATCAAACGTCGCGGAAGTGTTGATGCTAAAAATACCGTCAGTGATTATTTTCCTGTTGAATTGGAATATGGGTATTCGGTCTTCCCAACAGTATTTCATACGGAATGGAATAACAAAAAACTGAATATTATAGACTGTCCGGGTAGTGATGATTTTGTTGGAGGTGCAATTACATCTTTAAATGTTACCGACTTAGCTTTGATGCTTATTAATGGTCAATATGGTCCAGAAGTCGGTACACAAAATAATTTCCGGTATACAGATAAGTTGAAGAAACCGGTAATTTTCTTAGTTAATCAACTAGATTCTGATAAATGTGACTTTGATGCCATCCTAACTTCGATGAGGGATATCTATGGTTCTAAGTGTGTACAAATACAATATCCCTTACAGACTGGTACAGGTTTTAATTCATTGATAGATGTTCTGTTGATGAAGAAATATACATGGAAGCCTGATGGAGGACAACCTACAATAGAAGAGATTCCTGCTGAAGAGATGGATAAAGCCATGGAACTCCATAAGGCATTGGTAGAAGCTGCTGCAGAGAATGATGAGAACTTGATGGAAAAGTTCTTTGAATCTGAGACTCTTTCTGAAGATGAGTTGAGAGAAGGTATTCGTAAAGGTCTGATAACTCGTAGTCTGTTCCCTGTTTTCTGCGTGTGTGCAGGTAAAGATATGGGTGTTCGTCGTTTGATGGAGTTCTTAGCAAATGTTGTTCCTTTCGTCAATGAGATGCCAAAATTACACAATACGAGAGGTGAAGAAGTTGCTCCGGATAGCAATGGCCCTGCTAGTTTGTATTTCTTTAAGACCGGTGTAGAACCTCATATTGGTGAAGTGAGCTATTTTAAAGTGATGAGTGGCTCGGTAAAAGCGGGTGATGATTTAATTAATGCAGACCGTGGAAGCCGCGAACGTATAGGACAACTTTATGCATGTGCAGGTGCAAATCGTATTGCGGTAGACCAAATGCATGCTGGAGATATTGGGTGTACCGTCAAGTTAAAAGATGTAAAGACTGGTAATGCTTTGAATGGAAAGGATTGTGAATGGAGATATGACTTCATTAAATATCCTAACTCAAAATATTCTAGAGCTGTTAAGGCTGTTAATGCACAAGATACCGAAAAGTTAATGGCAGCTATCTTGAAGATGCATCAAGAAGATCCTACTTGGGTACTTGAACAGAGTAAGGAACTTAGACAGACAATCGTGCATGGTCAGGGTGAATTCCATCTTCGTACATTGAAGTGGAGATTAGAGAATAACGAGAAGCTTCAGGTGCAGTTTGGTGAGCCTAGAATTCCTTATCGCGAAACCATTACCAAAGCGGCAAAGGCTGAGTATCGTCATAAGAAACAAAGTGGTGGTGCCGGACAGTTCGGAGAAGTTCATCTCATCGTAGAACCTTATGCAGAAGGAATGCCTGATCCTACAACTTATAAGTTTAATGGGCAGGAGTTCAAGATGAATATTAAAGGTAAGGAAGTCATTGATTTGGAGTGGGGTGGTAAACTCGTATTTATCAATTCTGTTGTAGGTGGTGCTATTGATGCACGCTTTATGCCTGCTATCCTGAAGGGTATTATGGATTGTATGGAGCATGGACCATTAACAGGAAGCTATGCACGAGACGTACGTGTAGTAGTCTATGATGGCAAGATGCACCCGGTAGACTCTAATGAACTTTCATTTATGTTGGCAGCTCGCCATGCTTTCTCAGACGCATTTAAGGTTGCCGGTCCTAAGATTTTGGAGCCTATATGCGACTTAGAGGTCTTTGTTCCAGCTGATTTCTTAGGTGATGTCATGAGCGATTTGCAAGGAAGGCGTGCCATGATTATGGGTATGGATAGCGAAGCAGGTTATCAGAAGCTGCAGGCTAAGATTCCACAGAAAGAATTAGCCAACTATAGTATCTCGCTAAGTTCGCTGACTGGTGGTCGTGCTTCATTCACTACGAAGTTTGCTAGTTACGAACTTGTTCCGAATGAAATACAACAAACGTTGATAAAAGAGCACGAAGCAGAAATGGCTGCAGACGCTAATGATTAATAATATAATAACTTTTATGGCAGAGAGGAAGCATACGGAATATGCTTCCTCTTTTCTTTTTATATATTTATATATGTAACTATAGAAGTGTATATTGGTTAATATAGTTGAAATAAGGAGTGTTTGTTAACGATTCAATGTTAATATAGAATATAAGATTTATCTTTGCGATTATGAAGAAAAGAACGATTTGGACAATTGCAATAATCATGGGGTTCTCCTTTTTAGGGCTACTCTTTTTGCAATTGAGCTACATACAGCAGATGGCTAATATGAAAAAGGAGCAGTTTGACGAGTCTGTCAATCGTGCTTTATATCAGGCATCGCGGAATTTAGAGTTGAATGAGACGCAAAGGTATCTTGAGAAAGACGTCAATGAAACGGAGCGTAATGCATTTAAACGCGATTCTGTAGGGACGCGTTCAGGTAATCCGGACGGGACGATACAACATTCTCGCCAATTCTCGGTTACAGGGAAAGATGGTAAGGTCTATTCTTCGTTTACAATGAAGACTTTGGAGACCCAACCAGCAAAGATGCCTAAAGCTATGATTCTTAAGAATGATAAGAATTCCATATCAGAGGTTTCTAAGAGTTTCCAAGAGATAATCCGTAATCGGTATGTGTACCAGAGGGCTTTGTTGGATGAAGTTGTATACTCTATATTATACTCAGCATCTGATAAACCGTTGAATGAGCGCATCAATTTCAAGCAACTTGACCAAGACTTGAAAGCCGAATTGATGAATAATGGTATTAATATCCCGTACCATTTTACAGTCTCTACCCAAGACGGCCGTGAAGTGTATCGTTGTCCGGATTTCACAGACGATGGAGAAGAATATTCTTATTCGCAAGTTTTATTCCGTAACGATCCACAGTCGAAGATGGGAGTTGTGAGGATTCATTTCCCCGAAATGCATGATTATATCTTTTCCGGAATCAGGTTTATGATACCGAGTATCATCTTTACGTTTGTGTTGTTGATTACATTTATATTTACTATTGTCATCATCTTCCGACAGAAACGATATACGGAGATAAAGAATGATTTTATCAATAATATGACGCATGAACTCAAGACACCTATTGCCAGTATCTCTCTTGCGGCACAGATGATGAATGATAAGTCGGTAACCAAGAGTCCGACAATGATGGAACACTTGGGAGGTGTCATCAATGATGAGTCGAAACGGCTTCGTTTCTTGGTAGAGAAAGTACTTCAGATGTCGATGTTCGATCGAAAGAAGGCTGTATTCAAGAAGAAAAAGCTAGATTTAAATGAAATGGTTGAGAATATCGCAAACTCTTTCTCCTTGCGTGTTGAGCATACTGGAGGAAAGGTATATACTGATATTGAAGCGGTAGATTCTAGTATCTATGTCGATGAAATGCATTTCCAAAATGTTATTTTCAATTTGCTAGATAATGCAGTCAAGTATTGTAAGCCGGAACAACCACTAGATGTTTATCTGAAAACATGGAATGATGATCAAAATTTGTACTTGTCGGTAAGAGATACCGGACTGGGTATTAAGAAAGAGAATATGAAGAAGATCTTTGAGAAGTTCTATCGAGTTCATACAGGGAATGTCCATGATGTCAAAGGTTTTGGCTTAGGACTTGCTTATGTGAAGAAGATTGTGGACTTACATAAAGGAGAAATTCATGTTGAAAGCGAGTATAGAGTAGGGACAACCTTCACTATTAAATTGCCAGTGAGTAAAGATTAGAAATAAAATATTATAAACCAATAAAAGTATAAAACTATGGATGAGAAATTAAAAATTCTACTTTGCGAAGATGATGAGAACTTAGGTATGTTGCTTCGTGAATATCTGCAAGCTAAAGGATATGCTGCAACATTGTGTCCGGATGGAGATGCTGGCTATAAAGAATTCTTGAAGAATAAGTTTGATATCTGTGTGTTGGATGTCATGATGCCTAAGAAAGATGGATTTACGCTGGCTCAAGAGATTCGTCAGGCCAATGCTGAAATTCCAATCATCTTCTTGACAGCCAAGACATTGAAAGATGATATCTTGGAAGGCTTTAAGATCGGTGCCGATGATTATATCACCAAACCATTCTCTATGGAAGAGTTGGTGTTCCGTGTAGAAGCAATCTTGCGCCGTGTTCGTGGCAAGAAAAATAAAGAAAGTACGCTTTACCATATTGGTCGCTTCACTTTTGATACTCAAAAGCAGTTGTTGGTCATCGGTGACAAGCAGACTAAGTTGACAACAAAGGAAAATGAATTGTTGGCTTTGCTTTGTTCTCATGCTAACGAAATCCTACAGAGAGACTTTGCCCTCAAGACAATATGGATTGATGATAATTATTTCAACGCGCGTTCGATGGATGTATATATCACTAAATTGAGAAAGCATTTGAAGGATGATGACCAGATTGAAATCATCAACATCCACGGTAAGGGATATAAACTGATTACTCCTGAAGAAGAATAAACTTCATGCGTGTATCGCATAATGTATCGCATTCATCCTTGTAGGTGTAGACTTAAATGACTAATTTCGCAGTGTTGAATAGCTGTAAAGCCGTCGAATGACTACACTCAGGATAACATACCGCAGAAACCCGGGTCTGAACATGTTTCAGACCCGGGTTTATTGATGGTTTATACCGGGGAGTAGAAAGGGCAATATAGGCTGTCTTCAATGATGAAAGAGCTGATTTTGGTGGCAAAAATAGCCTTGATAAGAGAACAAAGGCTGTACTTTGGTAAGTGAAAAATATGTTGAATCGAAATATAAAAGGATAATGGATAATTTTGTGGGAAGCCGTATGTATCGTGTGAAAGAACAATTCTTTGAAGAAGATGGAGTTTTAAAGAAAAAGTATTATGCGATGCCCTATGAGCGAGAGACCCTTCATGTGCCTGAATTATTGGATAGAATGGGTGTCGGTGTGGCGCGTAGGGTAGATATTCTTTATGGATGGAATTGTATGGTCGCAGCCATTCAAGAGGCCTTAGAGCGTGGATATGCAGTCTCTATGGACGGGTTGGGACGCTTATCAGTATCTTGTTCCAGTAATCCGGTAGATAAGGCAAATGATGTTACTCCATCTACCGTGAGAGCCAAACGAATAGTGTTCAAGGCTGACAAACGCTTGCGTGAAGTACTGCTCAATGCTAAATTTGTAAAAGTTTAGTCGATTGACAAGTGTGTTAGTATTTGCTCTTTTTTTTCAAATTGTAGATATAGAAAGCTGTACCCGAGAGTTCTATTATTAATGCGAGAAATAGTAAAACCGAATATTTGGTCAAGTCGAATATAAATAGGGCTATAAGCAATATTACACCAGCATACATAAGCGGTAGTGCTACCTTGTTGATAAGATTCTTAACCATATATATTGTTTTGTGGGCAAAAATAGAAATAATATTTGGTTTGGTCAAAAAAAAAGAGTACCTTTGCACCGCATTTTGCAAAATAACAAATAATTATTAATTAAAAGTATTATGAATCGATACGAAACCGTTTTCATTTTGACTCCCGTTTTGTCTGATGAACAGATGAAGGAAACGGTCGCTAAGTTCAAGAAACTTCTTACCGATAATGGTGCAGAGATTCTGAATGAAGAGGCTTGGGGATTGAAGAAGATGGCTTATGCTATTGAAAAGAAATCAACAGGCTTCTATTGTCTGCTTGAGTTCAATGCAGAGCCAACTATTGTCGACACTCTTGAGACAGGCTATCGCCGTGACGAGAAGGTAATCCGTTTCATCACAGTTAAGCTTGATAAGTATGCTGCAGAGTATGCTGAGAAGAGAAAACAGAAATACGCTAAAAAAGTGGAGGCTTAATCATGGCAGAACAGAAATCAGAAATCCGTTATTTGACAGCTCCTTCTATCGACACAAAGAAGAAGAAGTATTGCCGTTTCAAGAAGAGCGGTATTAAGTATATTGACTACAAAGACCCTGAATTCCTTAAGAAATTCCTAAACGAGCAGGGAAAAATCCTTCCTCGTCGTATTACCGGAACATCATTGAAGTATCAGCGTCGTGTAGCTCAAGCTATTAAGCGTGCTCGCCAGATTGCACTACTTCCTTATGTAACCGATTTGATGAAGTAATTTAAGGAGGAATACAATTATGGAGATTATACTGAAAGAAGATATTATCGGACTTGGATACAAGAACGATATTGTAAATGTAAAGAGTGGTTATGGTCGCAACTATCTTATTCCACAAGGAAAAGGTGTTGTAGCTTCTGCATCAGCTAAGAAAATTTTGGCTGAAAACTTGAAGCAGCAGGCTCATAAATTGGCAGCTTTGAAAGCTGAAGCTGAGAAGAAGGCTGAAGCACTGAAAGATGTGGCTTTGGTTATTTCTGCTAAGGTGTCTGCTACCGGTGTAACTTATGGTTCTGTAACAGCTGCTACAGTTGCTGAAGAACTCGCTAAGCAAGGTATTGAGGTAGATCGTAAGATTATCACAATGCATGATATTAAGAAAGTTGGCGATTTTGAAGCTACTGTTCACTTCCATAAAGAAGTTGAAGTAAAACTGCCTGTTAAGGTCGTAGCAGAAAATGCTCCAGCTCCTCAGGTAGAGGAGGTTGCTGCTCCAGTAATGGAGGAAGCTAAGGCTCCTGAAGCAGAGATTGCAGAATAATATTGATTCGCGAATGATTGCACTGTAAAGCAAATCTAAATAAAATCCCTTTTGTCGGTCATAGACAATTGGGATTTTTTTTGTATCTTTGCGTAAATAAAATTTATATCATAAAAATTAATTAGTAATGAAAGCATTCGTATTTCCTGGACAAGGTTCCCAGTTTGTTGGTATGGGTAAAGACCTATACGATACTAACCCTCTAGCTAAGGAATTGTTTGATAAAGCAGATGAAATCTTAGGATTTAAGATTACAGATATCATGTTCGCCGGTACCGACGAGCAGTTGAAGGAAACCAAGGTTACCCAACCTGTTGTTTTCTTGCACAGTGTGATTTCAGCTCTGTGCTTGGGTGATGATTTTAAGCCCGAAATGGTTGCCGGACATTCACTTGGTGAATTCTCTGCTTTAGTAGCATCAGGTGCTTTGAGCTTTGAAGATGGTCTACGTTTAGTTCACACTCGTGCGCTTGCTATGCAAAAAGCCTGTGAAGCTAATCCCGGTACCATGGCTGCTATCATTGGTCTAGCTGATGAGAAGGTAGAAGAAGTGTGCAAGGAAGTAAGTACAGAAGGTGATATTGTGATTCCTGCTAATTACAATTGTCCCGGCCAGCTTGTTATTTCCGGAAATACAGAAGCTATCAATCGTGCTTGTGAGGCATTGAAGGCTGCCGGAGCGAAACGTGCGCTTCCTTTGAAGGTTGGTGGCGCTTTCCACTCGCCACTGATGAAGTCTGCCAAGGAAGAGCTACAGTCTGCTATAGAAAAAACTTCATTCTCTACACCTAAATGTCCTGTATATCAGAATGTTGATGCCAAGCCTTATACTTCTCCTGAAGATATTAAAAATAACTTGATAGCTCAGTTGACCAGCCCTGTAAGATGGACTGCTTCTGTTCAGAATATGATTTCTGATGGCGCTACAGATTTTACTGAATGTGGACCGGGCAAGGCTTTGCAAGGTATGATAGGTCGCATAGATAAGAATGTTACTGCACACGGTATCGCGGAGTAATGAGCCAAAAGATTTTTATTTATCAAGTATTACCAAGATTATTCGGCAATCGTAATGTTACTCGTAAAGAGAACGGCACGATTGCCGAAAATGGTTGTGGCAAGTTTGAGGATTTCGATGAAGATACGTTGGCTCGAATACAAGCAATGGGATTTACTCATGTCTGGTATACCGGAATCATAAGGCATGCTACAACTACAGATTATAGTGCCTATGGGATTCCTAGACAGCATCCTGCTATTGTAAAGGGTAAAGCTGGTTCGCCTTATGCTATTACCGATTATTATGATGTGGATCCAGATTTGGCAGAAAATGTGGATGCTCGTATGGCAGAGTGGGAGAGCCTGATAGCCCGTACACATGCGGTTGGGATGAAGGTAATTATGGATTTTGTTCCAAATCATGTTGCTAGACAATATAAATCAATTTGTAAACCGGATGGTGTAAGAGACCTTGGAGAGGATGATGATACAGGAATGGGGTTCTCTGTTTCAAATAATTTCTATTATTGTGTAGGACAATCTTTTGAACCGTCTATAGATTTAGTGGCAGAAGCGGAGAGCCCTTATCAGGAGTTTCCTGCAAAAGCTACAGGCAATGACCGCTTTGATGCCCATCCCGGGTGCAATGATTGGTACGAGACGATTAAACTAAATTATGGTATAGACTATTGCGATGCTGGGGGGAGAAGCTATCATTTTAACCCCATACCAAGTACTTGGCAAAAGATGACAGATATCTTATTGTTCTGGGCATCAAAGGGAGTTGATGGATTTAGATGTGATATGGCAGAAATGGTTCCCGCAGCATTTTGGTCTTATGCCACTAATATAGTAAAAGAACGATATCAGCATCTTGTTTTTATAGGAGAGGTATATGATACTAATCAGTATAGACAATATGTCGGTAGCGGTTTTGACTACCTGTACGATAAGGTGGGCATGTATGATTGTGTCAGAGATGTGATATGCGGGCGCCGTCCAGCTGCCTCTATAACTTATCAATGGCAATATTGTGATGATATATTTGACCACATGCTCTATTTCTTGGAGAACCATGATGAACAGCGCATAGCAAGCGATTTCTTTTGTGGAGATGGATATAAGGCTATTCCGGGAGTTCTTACTTGCGCCTTGATGCAAAGAAATCCATTCATGGTATATAGTGGACAAGAGTTTGGGGAATATGGAATGGATAAAGAAGGATTTAGTGGTGTCGATGGGCGAACAACAATTTTTGATTATTGGTCTCCTCGTTCTCTTGCAGAGAAATGTAACCTTCCAGCTTATCATCAAGAAGAAAAGGCATTGGCACAATATTATCAGCAGATTCTTAGTATGGCTAATCGGGAGAGGATTTTCTACGATGGGCTTTTCTATGATTTGATGAGTGCTAATCCTGCATCAGACAATTTCAATCCTCAAACTCAATATGCTTTTTTACGAAAGGCTGATGATGAAGTTGCTTTTGTGGTAGTTAATTTTTCTCAAGAAAGTGCAACGGCCAATGTAGTTATCCCTAATCATGCATTCGATTTTTTTGCGATGCCTGAGAAGCGTGTGTCGGCAATAGATTTATTGTCCGGAGACGTTGTAGATGTTGAACTGAAGCGAGATGGCATGTTCCCTGTAACTTTGCTTCCATATAGTGGTAGAGTCTTTAAATTTAATATCAAGATGGAAAAAGATTATATTCTTAATGAGCATGGAAAAGATGAGTTTCCACCGGCTCATTCTACTGAACACCTTTTAAATCAGGTGATGGTGAGGAAATTCCATTGTGGTCGTTCTATAAATGCTCATATAGAAAGGAAGAAGAGCAAAATGACTTTTGAGTTAGCTCAGAAGCCCACTCGACAAGATGAAAAAGAGATTGAACGCGAGATGAATAAGTTGATTGCAGAGGATTTACCTGTAACTTATGAGCTTGTAGAGCGTAGTAAGATATCTGATAGTGCGATGTTAGATCGATTACCAGAATCTGCTGGAAATGTAGTTCGGCTTGTTCGTATCGGAGATTTTGATGTATGTCCGTGTGTGGGTAAGCATGTGCGTTCTACTTCCCAAATTGGTAGGTTTGAATTACTAGGCACGAATTGGGATGAAATGGAACATATATTTCGTATTAGATTCAAAGTGATACAATAATATAAAAGAGAGCCGGATAAGTATTTTACTATCCGGCTCTCTTTATATTTACTTAATTTCAATTTCTTCCTTCATATCTATGAATTGCTTGTTATTATCATAGAATTCGTATTGTAGGAAAGCTAATTTCTGAGAAGGAATGATATGAACTCCAAAGCCATATTTCATTCTCCATTTTAATTTTAGTGATACCGCTCCTTGATTAATAAAAGCTGCTACATAAGGATGGACATGTAGATAGAATTTCTTGATACCAATCTTGTTGACTAGTTTATCTATCTTACCTTCCAATTGGTCAGTGAACAAGATGCTAGATTTAATTTTACCAGTACCATTACATGTTGGACAATTCTCTTCTACATTTACATCCATCGCCGGACGTACGCGTTGTCTGGTAATTTGCATCAAGCCAAACTTGCTGAGTGGAAGAATATTATGTCTGGCTCTGTCCTTTTGCATATTCTTGCACATGCGCTCATATAGCATTTGACGGTCTTCTGCCAGTTTCATGTCTATGAAGTCTACTACGATAATACCTCCCATATCGCGTAGCCTCAATTGGCGTGCTAGTTCATCTGCTGCTCCTAGATTTACATCTAGAGCGTTTTCTTCTTGGCCATTTCCATTCCTAGATCTGTTTCCACTATTAACGTCTACAACATGGAGAGCTTCTGTATGCTCAATAATAAGGTAAGCTCCATGTTTGTAGTTGATAGTTTTACCGAAACCAGATTTTATCTGTTTGGTAACATTAAAATTATCGAAGATTGGAAGTTTGCCAGTATACTTTTTAACGATGCTACTCTTCTCCGGAGCAATGAGTGAGATATAATTTTTTACTTCTTCAAATATCTGGTCATCATTGATGTAGATATTTTCAAAGTCGGGATTAAATAAATCTCTTAGAAGTGCAATGGCTCTACCTTCTTCCTCGTATACAAGCTGTGGACGTTTTTGTGTCTTTTGTACTTTTACTAAAGCATCCTCCCAACGCTTGGTAAGTACCTTCATTTCGGTATCAAGTTCTGCTACGCGTTTGCCTTCTGCTACTGTGCGGACAATTACTCCACAATTTTTAGGCTTGATACTTTGAATTAGTTGCTTTAAGCGTGCACGCTCTTCACCGCTTTTAATTTTTGATGAAACAGAGACCTTATCTCCAAAAGGTATTAATACGATAAAACGTCCTGCAAAAGATAATTCGCCTGTTAGACGAGGACCCTTGGTTGATATTGGTTCTTTAACAATCTGTACGAGAACCTCCTGGCCTACAGTAAGGATTTGCTGCACACTACCATCTTTCTTTAAATCAGGTAATCTCTGTGCTTTTGCGTGTGGATATAATTTCTTTCTATCGCTTTCTACCAGTTTGAGATATTTGGCATAAGAATTAAACTGGCTTCCTAAGTCAAGATAATGAAGAAAGGCGTCGCGTTCATAGCCGACATCTACAAAGCATGCATTTAGACCCGGCATGAGCTTTTTTACCTTTGCTACATAAATATTTCCGACAGAGAAAGAAGCCTCTCTAGGTTCGTTCTGATATTCTACTAGACTTTTATCTTCCAGCAGGGCAATCGAGATCGCTTTCTCTTGTGCGTCAATTACAACTTCGCTGGTCATTTTCTTTATTCTTTTAACTTGGATATTCAAAAGTTAGGGACATGTCTAAGTATCTTTTGATAAACATTGACATGTCCCTTCTTTACAAAAGACTTAAGTAAGAAAGCCTTGAAGCTTACTTGCTCTTATGTCTATTCTTACGTAATCTCTTTTTACGTTTGTGTGTTGCCATTTTGTGGCCCTTCTTTTTCTTTCCGTTTGGCATAATTCAAAAATTTAATATTTTAATTGTATGTGTACTATTTAAGTTCCAATATTGTACGTAATAAAATTACTCACTCTTCATTTGTTCAATGAAACTCTTAGCTGGTTTAAAGCTAGGTAAATCGTGAGCCTCAATTGTTATAGTGGTATTTTTCAAAATGTTACGTGCAGTTTTTGCTGCTCTGTGCTTGATTACAAAACTACCAAAGCCACGTAAATATACGTTATCCTTATTATCTAGCAAGCTACTTTTAATCGTACTCATAAAACTCTCAACGACAGTTGATACGTCTTTTTTTGCGATTCCAGTTTGGATGACAATCTCGTTAATAATATCTGCTTTAGTCATTTTTTGTATTTGAAAAATGTTATAATAATCTTCAACGTTTATATTTGGAGTTGCAAATATACTAGTTTTTTAGTTGATATGGAAATTTATTACTACTTTTTTGTGTCCTTTGACAGGTTTTTGCTCCCGAAACTCTCTAATTCTCACCACATTATGAAAATAGGAACAGAAAGTTTGGATTCATTTGCATAGCTAGAGATAGCTGCTTGGCAGGCGCTTGTCAACTGTCTTCGTATAGCGTGGTATCTATGATATCGGCTTCAAGTAAAGCCTCTTTGCGCTCGATGCATGTTCCACATTTACCACAATGTCTTTCATTACCTTTGTAGCAACTCCATGTTTCAGAATAGTCAAGCCCTAATCGTTTCCCTATTTTTGCAATATCACCCTTTGTAATATTTGTATATGGAGCTATAACACTTACATTTATAAATGTTCCAGTGTTAGCTGCAGCGTTGATAGAACTTATAAATTCCGGACGACAATCAGGATATATGGTATGATCGCCGCCATGGTTGGCAATGAATACTTTACTTAAATGGTGGCTTTCAGCAATTCCTATGGCAATAGAAAGCATAATGCCATTTCTAAATGGTACTACGGTTGATTTCATATTATCATCGGAATAATGGCCTTCGGGAATAGCATTACTGCCATCCAAAAGTGAACTCTTGAAGTATTGATGCATGAAATCAAGTTTAATAGTGATATGCTTGATACCTAAGCGCTTACAATGCATCTCTGCGTATGGTATTTCTTTGGCATTGTGGTTACTTCCATAGTCAAAGGAAATACCTAAGGCAATCTCGTCCTTTTTGTCGTATAATAAAGTGATGGAGTCCATACCACCACTTACAATTATCACAGAATCTTTCATAAGTTTTGATCGTAAAAAGAGTTAGCCAAATAGATTACGTAATGCTTCTTCTACTTTTCTAACTGGGTGTAGTTGTATATTATACTTGGAGTGGTTGAACCCTTTCAAGTTAAATTGCGGAATAATAATATGAGAGAAGCCTAACTTTTCTGCTTCGGCTACTCGTTGTTCTATCCGGTTTACAGGGCGTACTTCGCCACTTAGCCCCACTTCGCCGGCCATACACCAGCCTGTTTCTATAGCGGTGTCTACATTACTTGATAATACGGCAGCAATTATACTCAAATCCATAGCTAAGTCTGTCACTCGAAGCCCTCCTGCTATATTCAAGAAGACATCTTTTTGCATGAGCTTAAATCCAACTCGTTTTTCTAATACTGCTAAAAGCATGTTTAAACGACGTTGGTCAAAGCCGGTAGCAGTGCGCTGTGGTGTACCATAAGCGGCTGATGACACAAGGGCTTGAGTCTCAACTAGAAATGGGCGAACCCCTTCAATAGCAGATGATATGGCGATACCGGATAATCCTTCATGTTCTTGTGATAATAATAACTCAGAAGGATTGGAAACCTCGCGTAACCCATTTTGCTGCATCTCGTATATTCCTAATTCGGATGTACTTCCAAATCTATTCTTAATACTTCGCAAGATTCTATACATATAATGTTGGTCTCCTTCGAACTGTATCACAGTATCTACAATATGTTCTAGAATCTTTGGACCGGCAAGAGTGCCTTCCTTGTTGATATGCCCAATCAGAATGACAGGAATATTACTAGTCTTTGCAAAGCGCAATAGGGCGGCAGCGCATTCTCGTACTTGGCTAACACTGCCCGGAGAGCTATCGACGTCTTCTGTGGAAATCGTTTGTATGGAGTCAATAATAACAATATCAGGCGCAACATTTTGAACGTGTTGGAAGATATTTTCGAGCGATGTCTCACATAGTATCAATACATTTTCTGGTTGTTTATCGGTTAATCGATCTGCACGCATCTTGAGTTGATGGGCACTTTCTTCTCCACTGACATATAGAATTTTATGATCCGCCATGTGAAGAAAGGTTTGTAATGTAAGCGTACTCTTACCTATACCGGGTTCACCACCCAATAAAACCATACTTCCGGCTACTAGTCCTCCTCCTAATACACGATTCAATTCATTGTCACGCATATCAATGCGAGGATCATCTTTGGCAACAATTTGGTGGAGATAAAGTGGGTGGTTTTTATCTGAAACCCCTTTCCTCATAGTCATTGCTGCAGATTTTGCCGCTAAGTTTCCTGTTTCGTTGGCAATTCTAATCTCCTTAAATGTATTCCATTGTCCACAACTAGGACATTTTCCAATCCATTTAGCAGATTCTTGTCCACAATTACTGCATACGTATGCTATCTTATCTTTTGCCATGATGAGCTTTGTTAGTGGTAGACAAAAGTAATAAGTTTTTTCGGTGATACAAAACTTTTTATTAATTTTGCAAGACTCTATATACTGTCGGTAGCATTATGAAAACTAACGTTTTATGAGAATATTCAAGTGTATCATTATATTTACTTCCCTTATCCTGCTTGCGAGTTGTAGCAACTCCCGTGAGGTGAAGAATCGGCGAACTGTCGCCGAGCGTAAAGAGCAGTATCGTTTGGATTCTTTGGCTTTGAAAATAGCTGTTATGCCAACATTAGATTGCCTTCCGCTTTATGTGGCTTATGATGAGGATTTATTTAAGAGTCAAGATGTTGATGTCCGTTTGAGGCAATATTCATCCCAAATGGATTGTGATACGGCTATCATGAGAGGACGTGTAAGGTTATCTGTGACAGATAAGTTGCGAGCTTCTAGGATGATTCGTCAGGGGTTATCATTACAATATTTGACGGAAACAAATGCATATTGGCAATTGTATTCTAATCGAACAGCACGTATCAAACGGTTGAATCAGTTAGGCGATAAGATGTTAGCTATGACTCGTTATTCTGCTACAGACT
Source organism: Prevotella sp. S7 MS 2 (assembly GCF_000762865.1). Taxonomy (NCBI): domain Bacteria; kingdom Pseudomonadati; phylum Bacteroidota; class Bacteroidia; order Bacteroidales; family Prevotellaceae; genus Prevotella; species Prevotella sp. S7 MS 2. Next base: position 21,788 of record NZ_JRPT01000067.1, read on the forward strand.
ATTTAACGGATACAGTACTTGATACGGTTAAGACCAAGGCACAAGTTTTTCGTATACAGATTAATGATGTAAATCTTCGATTGAAGATGCTGTTGAATAACGAGATGGATGCCTTATGGTTGCCCGAACCGCAAGCAACGACTGCTCGTATTCATCAAAATCCATTGTTAGCTGATAGTCGTAATAGCCAAGACAACTTTGGGGTATTAGTTTCTCTTAGTAATGTAAATAGGAATTCATACCGTCGAAAGCAGCTTGTGTCTTTTATTAAGGCATATAATATGGCGTGCGATTCCATTAACAAACATGGTTTACAGTATTATTCTTCTATTATTATAAAATATTGTAATACTGATCAACGGACAGTTAATGCTCTACCTAAGTTAATGTATAATAAGGTAGCTCCAGTCACTGTATCCGCTAAATTCGTAAATAAATACTAGTCTATGATTGCTCAACGAGAATTATTAGTTCTTACATACAATGATATTGTTATAAAGGGGAATTTAAGTCAAGCGCTACGACATCTGCTCGAGTTTATACAAAATACCCATCTTACTCGTTTTGAATCGGCTATTGAGGAGATTAGTGAGAGTTATCGACTTATGAAGGATTTCATGCTTCGAGGGTATCAAGACGATAAGAGGGGAGAGGTATACCAATCTTTGTTGCGACGATTATTTCGATTGACATGCAGCGTGGATTTGGAATATCGGGTGTTATCGGCAGGTATTTATGCTGTATGTAAAAATCATAGCTCTCATATTGATACAAATAATGCGCACATACAAAGTAAGTTAGAAGCTTATGTACAAGACTTGGCTATGTTGTCATTAGAAACTGAGGATATTCAAGAAGCACATGAACGCTCTATATATGCGGAGCATCAGCACTATTTAAGTGAACTTTTTGAATATATATTGGTTTCTGATCAATGGACAACACAAGATGTTGAGTTTTGGTCAAGTTTACTGGTCAGTCCAACTGTAGATGTAAATGATGCTTCAGTACTTGTTAGTGCCATCATGTTAGCTGGTGTAACCATATACGATGTTAACAAATTGCTTACATTGATAACTGTTTATTCAGTCACTGTAGATGAGCATTTGCGCCAACGTGCATTGATAGGATGGGTGCTTTCTATGAATGTAAGTCTTAATACCCTTTTCCCAGAGCAGAAAGAACGCTTAGATACGCTGTTTGCTGATTCTCAAACAAGGACAGAACTTATTGCTCTTCAGAAACAAATGGTCTTCTGTAAAGATGCCGAAAGAGATACGGAAGAGATTCAAAGAGATATCATTCCTAATTTAGTCAAGAATAATAATCTCAATATTACTCGCTTTGGAATATCAGAGAAAGATGAAGATCCCATGCAAGCTATCCTTCATCCTGATGCTCAAGACAAAGCTATGGAAGAAATGGAAAATAGCTTTAAGCGTATGATGGATATGCAGAAAGCCGGTTCTGATATCTATTTTGGTGGATTTTCTCAAATGAAGCGTTATCCTTTTTTCCATACACTCAGTAATTGGTTTATACCTTTTATGGAGACGCATCCTGCTCTTGCGGGAGTAAGAGGAAAGCTCAAGGATAGTAATTTCTTATCATTGTTATTTGAGAATGGGCCTTTCTGTGATTCTGATAAGTACTCATTTGCACTAGCTATCTCTTCTATCATTGATAAGATACCTAGCAATATGCGTGAGATGCTTAACAATCAGGAATCGTTAGGAGCCACAATAAACTCTGAAGAGAGACAAAGTGCTGCTTATATTCGTCGTATGTATTTGCAAGATCTATATCGTTTCTTCCGCTTGAACGATATGAGAGCTGATTTCTTCAATATTTTTAGCTTCTCGAATCACCCTTTGGGACAGTCAGGATTTTTTTGTGCGTATGGACAATTACCCCAAGAACAGTTTACAACTGAAATAGTTGAGCTTTGCCAATTCCTGTTGCAGCGAAAGCATTATGACTATTTGCAAGAGTTGTTTAAGCGTTATCCCGGAATAGACGATATATCTTACTTACGTATACGAGCAGCTGTAGCCATGCATTCTAAGAATTATTATATGGCAGAAAGTTTGTTTGAGAATGTCTTATCAAAAGAACCGAATGATGAGAATGCAATGAAGGGATTGGCACAAGCCTATTTTCATAATGAGAATTTTGAAGAAGCTGAGTTGTTATATGAAAGGTTGAGCTTGATATATCCTGATAATAGACGTTATCAATTAAACCAATCCATCTCCATGATGAACCAAGGTAAGCTAGAAGATGGCCTGAATATATTGTATAAACAAAACTATAATTATCCTCAAGATCGTAACATATTACGAGCATTGGCATGGGGATTAATGGCTAATGCAAAGGCAGAGAAGGCAGAGAAAATCTATGATGAGTTGCTACTTTCCGGTAGTACAGTCCCTGCGGATTATTTGAATGGGGGATACTGCAAGTGGTTTTTAAATAATGTGAGTGAGGCTGTGATTCTTCTTAAGACCTTTATGGAAAAATCAAAGTCGTTTCAATCGTTATCAGATGCGTTTACCAATGATCATATTCTTTTGGAAGCTAATTGCATTACGCGTATTGATGAGAATATTATGTGTGATTTAGTAAACGAATAAACGAGCTTTTTAAATATTTCTAGTTCCACAAATTGGGCAGAATTTAAAATG
>NZ_JRPT01000068.1:0-24398 GCF_000762865.1 Prevotella sp. S7 MS 2
TTGTTGCAGAGTCGAACTGTACGAAATGCGTGATTTGTTGCTCAAATATCACGTACAGGAAGTCGGGATGGAAAGCACGAGTGTTTATTCCTTATTATTGGTTATCAAGCCTTTGCAATGTAGTTGGCTATCCAACTTCCAACTTCTTTTGTGCCGTACTGCTCACCACCCTCTATTTGTATTTCGGGCGTGCGTACGTTTGCATCTAGACTAGCATCGACAGCCTTGCGTATCAAAGCACCTTCTTGATTCAGCCCAAAATGTTCAAGCAACATAGCTGCGGAAAGAATCTGAGCTACTGGATTGGCGAGATTTTTGCCGGCAGCTTGTGGCCAAGAGCCATGTACCGGTTCAAACAAAGGGGTATGCTCACCCAAAGATGCAGATGGTTGCAAGCCCATACTGCCTGTAATACAACTAGTTTCATCTGTAAGAATATCGCCAAAAGTATTTTCAGTAACGATTACATCAAAGAATCTGGGCTCTGTCAATACACGCATTGAGGCATTATCGATGAACATGTAGTCGGTGGTAACCTCAGGATAAGCCGGTTCCATCTCTTTAGCTATCTGTCGCCATAGGCGTGAAGAAGCAAGCACATTAGCCTTATCAACAACAGTAAGGTGCTTGTTGCGCTTCATGGCATATTCGAAAGCGACCTTGAGAATGCGCTCTATTTCGGGACGAGTATAGATATCTGTGTCGTAGGCTTTATCATTGTCTTGATATTTTTCACCAAAATACATGCCACCGGTTAGCTCTCGAATGACGATGAAATCGGCACCTTTCAACAATTCATCTTTCAATGGTGATTTATGAAGTAAGCAATCGAATGTGGCTACAGGACGTACATTGGCAAATAGTCCCAGTTTCTTTCGCATAGCCAGCAGACCTTGTTCTGGCCGAACTTTGGCCGTGGGATTATTGTCAAAACGTAAATCTCCAACCGCAGCAAACAATACGGCATCGGCATCCATGCAGACTTTAAAAGTCTCTTCCGGGAATGGATCGCCTACTGCATCAATGGCATGAGCGCCACAGATGGCCTCTGTATAAGAAAAACGGTGACCGAATTTATTAGCGATAGCGTCTATCACGGCTATTCCTTGTTTCATGATTTCAGGTCCGATACCATCGCCTGATAACACTGCAATCTTTAAATCCATATTTATTCTTCAATTAAGTTTAACATCTTAAATGTTGCCTTGATGGCAGCTTCGGTCTGGTCGGCGTCGAGACCACGTGTTCTAAAGACCTTTTCATCCTGTCGCCAAGTAATAACAGTCTGTACCAAAGCATCGGTTCTACCCCCCGGTGGAATTGTTACTTGATAATTGTCAAGAACCGGAAAGGTACGATTTAGGCATTCCTTGTATATTTTACGCAATGCACTCACAAAAGCATCATACTGTCCGTCGCCGGTAGAATCGGCCTCATACTCCTTGCCATTGATTTCTACTTTCAGACTTGCAATCGGTCTTAGCCCGTATGATGTAGAAACCATATAGCTTAATAGCTTTACCTTATCTTCGGGGGCATTATGCTTCAATACATCACTGACAATATAGGGTAGGTCATCTTGTGTCACAAGTTCTTTCCGATCGCCGAGTTGGGTTATTCGATTGGTAACCGCCTTTGTTTGTTCGAGTGTGAGTTCTAATCCTAAATCTTTTAGATTTTGAATGATATTAGCTTTACCGGAATTTTTGCCTAAAGCGTATTCACGCTTCCGACCAAATCTCTCCGGGACTAAGTCGTTGCAATACAGATGGTCTTTGCTATCACCATCGGCATGTACACCCGCTACTTGTGTGAAGACATAATCGCCTACAACTGGAGTATTCGGTGCAATGACAACCCCACTATATCCTTCGACAAGTCGACTCACATCGTTGAGCATTCCCTCATTGATGTGTGTAATGGCATGAAATTGGTCTTTCAATATGACTTGAACAGATGCTAGAGGCGCATTACCACTTCTTTCACCTAGCCCATTGACCGTGACATGAATACCTTTTGCGCCACTTAAGACCGCAGCTAAAGAGTTGCTGACTGCCAAATCGTAGTCATTATGTGCATGGAAATCGAAATGAGTATTAGGATACCGACGAATCATCTTGCGCAGGAATTCCAAACATTGTAGTGGATTAAGAATACCAAGGGTGTCCGGCAAAAGGAATCGTCGAATCCCACTAACACTATGAAGTGCATCCATCAACTGATAAACATATTCAGGAGAGTCTTTCATTCCGGATGACCAATCCTCTAAATATAGATTAACAGAGACACCCTCTTGCTCCGCATAGGCTACTTCTTCTTTAATGTCGGCAATATGTGATTGGGGAGTTTTCTTAAGTTGCTGTGTGCAATGTTTCAAAGAGCCTTTTGCAAGTAAATTGATGACACGTCCCCCACATTCACGAATCCAATCTATAGACTTATGGTTGTCTACAAATCCTAGCACCTCTACCCTATTGAGCATGTCAACGCTAGCAGCATAACGACAGATTTTCTTGACGGCATCTTTTTCACCATCTGAAACTCTAGCAGATGCTACTTCTATTCTGTCGACATTGACATCACGTAGCAACATTCTCGCTATCATGAGCTTCTCATGGGGCAAGAAAGATACGCCACTAGTTTGTTCTCCATCTCGTAAGGTGGAGTCCATAATTTCTATAACTTGTTTGCCTGCTCCCATTCTTCTATTTTATCTTTACTCTGAATAAGGAAATCAATATCGTCGAGTCCATTCATCAGGCAATGTTTTTTATAGGCATTGATTTCAAATTGCTCCGAACGATTTGTTGCAAGATTGGTCACTGTCTGATTGGGTAAGTCTACTTTTACTTGGGTTTGATGGTCTTTTTCTATCGTATCGAACAATTCTTGTAGAAATTCCTCTGATACCACAACCGGTAAAACAAAATTATTCAACTCATTGTTTTTGTGAATATCGGCAAAGAAAGAACTGATAACGACTCTAAAGCCATACCCGGCAATGGCCCAAGCTGCATGTTCGCGTGAGGAGCCTGAACCGAAATTTTTACCAGCAACAAGGATACAACCACTATATGATGGATTGTTTAAGACAAAGTCTTCCTTTAGCGAACCATCTTTATTGTATCTCCAATCCTGAAACAAGTTATCTCCAAATCCGGCTTTATCAGTAGCTTTTAAAAAACGGGCAGGGATAATTTGGTCTGTATCTACATTCTCTAAAGGCAATGGAATGCATGAAGAGGTTATTACATCAAATTTCTGTTTCATAATAATTTCTATAAAATACGTGGATCAGTGATTTTACCAGTTATAGCAGCTGCGGCAGCAACATAAGGAGACGCCAAAATCGTTCTGCTACCGGGGCCTTGACGACCTTCGAAGTTTCTATTACTAGTCGATACAGAGTATTTTCCAGTTGGTATCTTATCGTCGTTCATAGCCAGACATGCAGAACAACCCGGTTGGCGAATTTTAAATCCAGCGGCTTCAACTATCTTATCTATTCCTTCCTCGCGAATTTGTTTATCCACAGCCCATGAACCGGGTACCAACCATGCAGTCACATCTTTGGCTTTCTGATATCCCTTGACAATAGAGGCAAATGCACGGAAATCTTCTATTCTACCATTGGTACAAGCACCTAAAAATACATAATCTATAGGATGACCTTGTAATTTCTCACCGGGGGTAAATCCCATATAATCAAGACTCTTCAGGAATGAAGCCTGCCCAGACTCTTCTATATTATCCAAATGAGGGATACATTCAGAGATGCCGATACCCATACCCGGATTGGTTCCATAGGTGATACGGGGTTCAATATCTGCCGCTTCAAAATTTAATTCTTTGTCGAACTCTGCATCTTCCCCACTCTTCAAAGTCTTCCAATAAGCCAGTGCTTTATCCCATTCTTCACCTTTAGGAGCAAATTCGCGTCCTTTCAAGTAGGTAAATGTGGTTTCGTCCGGAGCTACAAAACCACCACGTGCTCCCATCTCAATGGACAAATTGCACAGAGTGAGTCGGCCTTCCATCGTCATATCTCGCACCACATCCCCTGCATATTCTACAAAATACCCGGTTGCGCCGGAGGTTGTAAGTTGACTCATCAAATATAATGCAACATCCTTTGGCGTAACGAAGTCACCCAGTTTACCATTGATATTGATACGCATACTCTTAGGTTTCTGCTGTAAGATACATTGAGAAGCCATTACCATCTCGACTTCAGAAGTACCAATACCGAAAGCTATAGCTCCCATGGCACCATGCGTAGAAGTATGTGAGTCGCCACAAATAATTGTCATGCCCGGTAAAGAAAGTGCTTTTTCCGGTCCTACAACATGGATGATACCATTATCTTGCGTATTCATCCCATAATGAACAAGTCCAAAATCATGGGCATTTTGTGCTAAAGTGTCAACCTGTTTTTTAGATACAGGCTCTTCGATAGGCTTATCTTGGTCGTGTGTTGGCGTATTGTGATCGGGCATACAGTAAATCTGTCTGGGTCTGAAACATTTTAATCCGCGAGCACGCATATCGGAGAAAGCCTGAGGTGAAGTAACTTCATGACAATACAACCGGTCTATATAAAGCTGCGTTGGACCTTCCTTAACAATTTGAACAACATGCTTATCCCAAATCTTGTCAAATAATGTATTCATAAAGCTAAATATTACTTGTTCCTAAATTTATTGATACAGTCGATATATGCTTCAACAGATGCCGTTACAATATCTGTATTTGCCCCAAATCCATAGTAAATATTATCTTCGTATTCTACCTGCATATGCACCTTTCCAACATCGTCAGAGCCTTTACTGATAGCCTGAATAGTAAATTCTTTCAGTATCATATGTTTCTGAATGATTTTTTTCAGCGCATTGATAGCTGCGTCGACAGGGCCGTTTCCACTAGAAGCCTCTTCAAATTTTTGTCCGGAGATATCAAGTCCGATACTTGCTACGCTACGCACACCTTTTCCTGTAGTGACTTGTAAGAAGTCGAGTTTCACGGCATGAGCATCTGCCGTATCGGCTCCTGCTAACATCAAGATATCATCATCATTGACTTCTTTCTTCTGATCGGCTAATCTAAGGAATTTTTGATAAATATTATCCAACTTATTCTCATCGGTTACGTCCACTCCATTTACACGAAGTCTGTATTTAAGAGCAGCTCTGCCAGAACGTGCTGTCAATACAATAGAGTTATCATCCAACCCAACATCTTTGGGATCTATGATTTCATAAGTCTGTACATTTTTCAATACACCATCTTGATGAATACCACTAGAATGTGCAAAAGCATTTCTACCAACAATGGCTTTATTGGGTTGAATAGGCATGTTCATCAGGCTAGAGACCATACGGCTAGTCTGACATATCTTTGTAGTATTGATGTTTGTATCAATACCAATACCTTGGTGGCACTTCAAAATCATAGCTATCTCTTCCAAAGAGGTATTACCTGCACGTTCGCCAATACCATTGATTGTCACCTCTACCTGTCTTGCTCCATTCAATACACCTTGTAATGTATTGGCTATAGCCATGCCAAGATCGTTATGGCAGTGTGTAGAAATAATGGCTTTATCAATGTTATCAACATGTTCCATCAGATATTTTATCTTCCGTCCGTATTCATCGGGAAGACAATAGCCCGTTGTATCAGGTATATTAACAACAGTAGCACCTGCTGCAATAACAGCTTCTACAACTCTTGCTAAATACTCATTATCGGTTCGCCCCGCATCTTCAGCATAAAATTCTACATCTTCAACAAACTTTTTAGCATAAGCAACAGCTTTCACAGCACGCTCAAGAATCTCTTCTCTAGTAGAATTAAATTTATATTTAATATGACTATCACTAGTTCCAATACCAGTATGAATACGCTTGTGTTTTGCATATTGCAAAGAATCGGAAGCAACTTCAATATCTTTCTCTACAGCACGAGTAAGTGCACATATTGTCGGCCATGTTACGGCCTTACTTATCTCTATGACAGAATTGAAATCACCGGGACTACTAATTGGAAATCCGGCCTCTATAACATCTACACCTAATTGTTCGAGTTGCTTGGCAATCTGAATTTTCTCAATGGTGTTCAACTGGCAACCGGGAACTTGTTCACCATCCCTCAATGTTGTATCAAAAATGTATAACTTGTCGCTCATTTATATGTGAATTATGATATTATACTTAATGAAAAAGCCTTTCACACTAATGGAAGTGAGAAAGGCTTACATATCTATATGTTAGGACTACCAAGACACCTCATCACTTCCTTCGGCTCGCTTAAGTCGAATATCAATAATGATGCTCTGTAGGTTTAGTCCTGTCATATTTCTTTTATTTTCTGCAAAAGTAATAATATTATCCGATATATACAAGCAATATGTTACTTTTTTGAATATTAATATTACAAATTATAACTTCCGTGTCGTGTTAATCAAAAAGGCATAACATCAGAAGGTGGAATCGGTGGTAAATTATCGCTTGAAGGGAAATCTCCAGACGGAATACCATTCATTCTAGAACCTAGGACCTCACCTCCCTCCATGGGTGGAGCTGCAGGAGCGGCCTCCGGATTCTGGAATCGAGTGAACTCGCCCTTAAAGGTAAGAAGTACATCCCCGGTAGCGCCTTTACGATGCTTGGCTATAATAATTTGTGCCATTCCATGCAAATCATTACCCTTTTCATCTTCAAAGATATGATAATATTCCGGTCGATGTACAAAAATAACCATATCGGCATCCTGCTCTATGGCTCCAGACTCTCGTAAGTCGCTTAATTGAGGACGTTTTCCTTCCAACCCATCTCTATTTTCAACGGTACGATTCAACTGACTCAATGCTAATATAGGAATATCCAATTCTTTGGCCAATCCTTTTAAAGAACGTGAGATGGTAGACACTTCTTCTTGACGGCTACCAAATTTCATACCATTTGCATTCATGAGCTGCAAATAGTCTATCATGATAATCTTCACACCTTTCTCACGGACAAGTCGTCTTGCCTTAGTTCGTAATTCGAACACGCTCAAACCGGGAGTGTCATCTATATATATAGGTGAACCGGTTAATTTTCTAACATTTTTATCAAGCCTGCTCCACTCATCCGGGGATAGTTGTCCATTTAATATTTTATTACCTCCAATCTCGCAGGTATTAGAAATCAGACGGTTTACCAATTGGACATTATTCATTTCGAGAGAAAAGAATGCGATAGGCACCCTGCTATCTACCGCAATATTCTTAGCGACACTTAATGCAAAAGAAGTTTTACCCATGGCCGGACGCCCCGCTATAATTACAAGGTCGCTCTTTTGCCATCCACTAGTCATCTCGTCTAATTTTGTATATCCAGTAGAGATACCAGTGAGCCCTCCGCTATTAGCAGATGCCTTTTGCAGTATTTCAATAGCTTGCTGAACAACAGGATCTATCTGGGTATAATCCTGTTTCATGTTTTTTTGAGAGATTTCAAATAGATTTCCCTCTGCTTCTTGCATGAGCTCATCAACATCAACCGTCTCATCAAAAGCTTTTGTCTCTATCTTACTAGCAAATGAAATCAGTTGTCGTGCAAGGAATTTCTGAGCCAAAATATGAGCATGAAACTCTATATTAGCCGAAGAGGCAACATGTGAACTCAAATCCACAATATACTGTGCACCGCCCACATCGTCTAATGTACCTGCATGTTTTAATTCTTCTGAAACAGTAAGAATATCTACAGGACGCTCGCTCATGTTGAGATTCTGAATAGCTTGATAAACTTTTTGATTGCGTGGCTCATAAAAAGTTTCTGGTCTCAAAATCTCTGAAACAATGGAAAATGCATCTTTGTCTATCATCAGAGCACCCAATACCACTTGTTCTACATCCAATGCTTGTGGCTGTAGATGTCCGAAATTAGTGTCAATATTGGATTGTTGTTTTCTTTTCGTCTTTACCGTATCATTTTTGTCTGGCATAATTAACTCCTTGTATTTCATGCAAAGATAAAAAAAAACGTATTGTTAAAAGGCATTTCACATTTATTTTTTATCTTTGCAATATACTATATTGATAATATTATGATTTCATATCCTTGTGCAAAAATCAATCTTGGGCTCAATATTATAGGTGAACGTAGTAATGGATACCACGACCTAGAGACAGTATTCTATCCTATTTACTCTTTACATGATACACTAGAGATTAAATATATGGGAGAAGATTTTCCTTCAGATACAGATTGTGATTTGAAGATAACGGGAAATGTAATTGAATGTAACGAACAAGATAATCTCGTAGTAAAAGCTTATAATCTCTTGGCGTCCGATTTTGAACTTCCAAGGGTGCATGCTCATTTATACAAAAAGATACCATCTCAAGCCGGACTTGGTGGTGGTTCCAGTGATGCTGCCTATATGATTAAATTACTTGATGAACGTTTCAGACTTAATATAGGATATGCAGAGATGGAGCGATATGCGGCTAAACTAGGAGCTGATTGTGCTTTTTTTATTACTTCAGAGCTATCATATGCTACTGGATTGGGTGACATCATCTCTCCTGTTGATGGACCTAAAGGTAATTTGAATGGATACTATATTGTCATTATTAAGCCTGATATATCTATCTCTACAAAAGAAGCATATCAATCTATTGTCCCGCAAAAACCATTAAAATGCTGTAAAGATATTATTAGACAGCCCATTGAGACATGGAAGGAAGCATTACACAATGATTTTGAAATACCAATATTTAAAGCTCATGAGGAGTTGGCAGCTATCAAACAAACCTTATACGATCTAGGTGCCATTTATGCTCAGATGAGTGGAAGTGGTAGTGCTATCTTTGGAATATTTAGAATTGTGCCTAATGGATTAGAAGAACAATTTCCTAATACATTTATATTCTCATCCAAACTTTGAACATGCAAGACAATTTAGAAGAATATTTTCCCTATATAGATGAAGAAGGGAATATACTAGGAGTTATTACAAGAGGACAAGCACATAATGGTAGTAAACTTCTTCATCCTGTAGTACATTTACATATTTTTAATTCTCAAGGTGAACTTTTTCTCCAATTGCGTCCGAAATGGAAAGATATACAGCCATCTAAATGGGATACTGCATGTGGGGGACATGTAAATTTGGGAGAAGATGTCACTACAGCTTTGCAAAGAGAGGTGAAAGAGGAACTAAATATAGAGGACTTTAGCCCAACAGAGCTAGGCCATTATGTCTTTGAGAGCCTAATGGAACAAGAGCTTATATATTCTTTTAAGGCCATATATAACATTCCTATCTCCATTAACAAAGAAGAATTAGCTGATGGAAAATTTTGGACTATGCAAGAAATTCATGAAAATCTAGGAAAAGGCATATTTACTCCAAATTTTGAATCAGAGTATAAACGATATTTTGCTAACGAGCAAAAAAACATATAAAAATATCAATAGCAACTTTCTCCTACTTAATGATAATTCTAGCTAAGTAGTTATACGTCGATTTGTAATCCATCATAGGCAAATTGAACGTCTTGAGGAAGTCTTAAACTTGCTTCAGCATGTAATCCTATTTTATGTGTAAGGTGTGTCAAATAGGTATGTCGTGCACCTATTTTATGAGCAAACTCAATGGCTTCGCCTACTAATTGATGGGAATGATGTGGCCTGTCCCAGCGAAGTGCATTTACAACCAATGTCTCAATTCCTTCTAAATAAGGAAGTTCTGAATCTGGAATTGTCTTCATATCCGTTATATAAGCAAAACTTCCAAATCTATAAGCAAGTATTGGTAAATCATCATGTAATACTTGAAAAGGTAGTACACGGAAATCTCCAATAGCTAAAAGTTCATGTTCCCGTATCGTTTTGATGTTTAATTTAGGTACTCCCGGATACAAATCTTCTCCAAAACAATAAGGCATAGTATGCTGTAAACCAGATGTAACGGAACTGTCTGCATAAATATGGATGTCGCCAAAGCTACAATAAGGACGCAAGTCATCTATTCCAGCTACATGGTCGTAATGTATATGTGTTATCAACACAGCATCTATACGCCGAAAATCTAAAGGGAGCAATTGCTGACGAATATCCGGACCACAGTCAATAAGGATACGAGTATTGGCTGTTTCTAGAAGACCAGCACACCGAAATCGACGGTCTCGTGGATCACAACTATGGCAAACATCGCAAGAACAGCCCAATACAGGGACTCCATTAGATGTTCCAGTGCCAAGAAAAGTGAATTTTGGCATAATCTTATAAACTACAGAATATTTACTTCCGGTTTAATTTGAATATCAAATTTTTCCAAGACAGCTTCACGAACGGTATTACATAAAGCTAATACATCGGCTCCCGTAGCGCCACCTCTATTTACAAGAACTAAAGCTTGCTTATCATGAACGGCTGCTCGTCCCAAAGCCCGACCTTTCCAGCCACTCTGTTCTATAAGCCAACCTGCAGGAATTTTTACGTGTAGTTCATCAATTGGATAATGTGGCATTTGAGGATGAAGTTCTATTAAATGCCCAAGTTGTTCTTTGCTGATAATCGGATTCATAAAGAAACTCCCTGCATTTCCTAATACTTTTGGATCTGGAAGTTTGGCTTGACGAATGGATATGATAGTATCTCTTAATTGCTTAGCAGTTGGAACATCTATGCCTTGAGCATCTAAAGAAGAACGAATATTACCATAATCTAGGCGTGGATTGAATTTTGTAGATAAGCAATAGACTACATAGGTAATTAAGTATTTATGATGCCATTCATTCTTAAATCTACTTTGCCGGTATGAATATTGGCAGTCGGCATTGGTAAAAGACACTTCTAGTCCTGTAGAAATGTTTATAGCTTCAACTCTATCTATAACATCTTTTATCTCTACCCCGTATGCTCCAATATTTTGAACGGCACTGGCTCCAACCTCACCGGGAATCAGTGATAGATTTTCTAATCCATAATATCCTTGATTTACAGCATATTCTACTACATCATCAAATGTAGTACCAGCCCAACAGCGCAACCAAACTTTATCTGCATCTGCCTTTATAACCTTTATATCTAGACGCGATTCTGCTTTAACAACAGTACCATGATAATCCTTGGTCAGCAAAAGGTTACTACCACCTCCTAGGATAAAGAAAGGGGCCGTTAGTATTGAAGCTGTTTTCTTCGCATCTTCTAAATCTGTGTATTGAATAAAAGATTTACATTTAGCCTCAATACCAAATGTATTGTAATTTAACAAATTAAAATTTAGACAATATTTCATTCTACATTGACAACTTAATAAGTTTCCAAGAATTACCTAAATACTTGAATGTCAATTCAGTTTCTAGTCCATTGGCAATACCCCTAATTACAAATACTTTCTCACGACTCTCTTTATATGATTGTCCATAAAGAATATTATATATATAATTGCTTGGTAATTGAGGAGCAAAAGACGACCATTGTTCCGGCTCTAAAGTTCCATTCATAATGCCAAAATCATCGTCAGGATCTGGACCGGAAAATTGTAGAGGATTATGCACACTATTAATTTGGAATGTAGAATCTGTAACAAATTTATAGTAAAAGTTTAAAAATGAAGCGTTAAGATTTTTATGCATCCCTTTATATGCAATATTTATTAATCTCCATTGGCCATTAATACGATTAAATACGTACTCTTTGATGGTCTTTTTCTTAAAAAAGATTTTTTCAATCACAACATGGTCAATCGTAGTATCTTTGACAACCTTCATTTGTTTGGCATTGTCAAAAATCAAAGTATAGAATTCCTGACGCATGAAGAAATGCTCCATCGTCCATTGATTTCTTTTTATTTGTTCGACTTTATTGTCATGATAAACCGGCAATGGAAAGTTAATGCGTTCAAATTGAAGTTTCTTATTGGCTGCAAAATTAAAAATAAAATCATCAAAGAGTTCATCGGCTGCTTTTGGCATCGGAGTTTCTGCTATTATATTATCCATTGTATCTATAGCAGAGCTATCAATCCTGGCTGTATCTACAACAACAGAATCCATAGTCTCCAAAGGCTTTTTATTCCGACAACCGGTGATGGAAAAACTGATTATTGTAGCCACTACTACAATAAAAAAACAAAAAGTATTTTTTCTCATGACTCTAAATTTTGGGTCTTAATATACCCTCTCAAATCAGTGCAAAAATACAACTTTATTTCTATATTCTTTCTTCTTTTAGCATAAAAATATTACCTTTGCATATATTTTTCAAACGACTGAAACGCATGTTATTAGAAAAGATTGAAGCACTGTTGAAAGAGGTGACGGAACTCACGGCTACAAATGCTGAAGAAATTGAACGCCTCCGCTTAAAATATCTCAGTAAAAAAGGTGAAATCAATGCTCTTATGGCAGATTTCCGTAATGTGGCTGCAGATCAAAAGAAGGCAGTAGGTATTGAGCTCAATAAACTGAAGCAAACTGCTCAAGATAAATTGAATGAGTTGAAAGAGAAAGTAGATACTGCCGAAAGCCAACATGAGGATTTCGATCTTACCCGTACTCCTTATCCCATTCCACTTGGAACACGCCATCCATTAACCATCGTCAGAAATGAGATTATTGATATTTTCCAACGTATGGGATTTACTCTCTTTCAAGGACCGGAAATAGACGATGACAAGCATGTGTTTACAATGCTAAACTTTGCGGCAGATCATCCTGCCCGCGATATGCAAGATACATTCTTTATAGAACAAACCAATTCCTCGGATGTGACTAAGAATGTTCTATTGAGAAGCCATACATCGGGTGATGAAGCTCATTATATGGAAAATCACCAACCTCCTATTCGCATTATTTGTCCGGGACGTGTTTACCGTAATGAGGCTATTAGCTCACGTGCACACTGTTTTTTTCATCAAGTAGAAGGACTGTATGTTGATAAAAACGTTAGTTTTACTGACTTAAAACAAGTTTTACTAACATTTGCTCGTGAAATGTTTGGAGCTGATACAAAGATTCGCTTGCGTCCTAGCTATTTCCCATTTACTGAGCCTAGTGCAGAAATGGATATTTCATGTAATATCTGTGGTGGAGAAGGATGTACTTTCTGTAAGCATACGGGTTGGGTGGAAATCCTTGGGTGTGGTATGGTAGACCCACATGATTTGGAGGCATGCGGTATCGATTCTAGTGTCTATACAGGTTATGCATTTGGTATGGGAGTTGAACGTATCACAAATTTAAAGTATCGTATTAGCGATTTGCGTATGTTCTCTGAGAATGACGTACGTTTCTTGCGTGAATTTGAATCGGCAAATTAAAGAACTGCCAAAGTTAAATAAAACACAATCAAGGCAATTATTGTCAACAACTCAACTGAGCGATTGATAATAATTGCTTTTTTTAAATCCATAATGGTGAGTTCACGAGGGTTAAAACCTATCATAGGTTTATCAACCCATTCTCCAAAATATAAATGAGAGCCACCAAACCTACAATCTAGTATTGCTGCTAATGCACTCTCTGGATAACCACTGTTGGGACTTAAATGCGCCTTTCCATAGTGCATTACGAATTTTATTTGTCTAAATTTCCCACTTACAAGCAACATCATCAAAGCTGTTAATCTCGCTGGTAGATAATTAGCGATATCATCTATGCGTGCAGCTATACTTCCAAATAGAAGATAACGTAGTGTTCGATAGCCAATCATAGAATCCAATGTATTAACCATTTTATATGTCAATATCCCCGGAACACCCAATATAGCTAACCAGAATAAGGGAGCTACGACACCATCGCTTAAGTTTTCTGATAATGTTTCAAGAGTTGCTTGTTTTATCTCTTGTTCAGAAAGGCTACTTGTATCACGTCCCACGATTCTTGATACTTGTGCTCTCCCCTCTTCAAGGCTATGTTCTAAAGCACTAAACACCTGCTTCGATTCTTTTATTAAAGTGGTACCGGCTAAACAGAAGAATATTAAAATACTTTCTATGCCTATTTCAAGCCAGATAGATATGAAAGATAATTCATGTATCAGAAAATATGCAAGTGTATATACCGAGCCAATAAGTGCTAACGCCATGACTCCTCCCTTTAGCATCCTATGCCGTCCCCGATTCATGATTCGTTCTCCAAAAGCAATTGTTTTCCCAAATAATACAATAGGATGTGGGAGCCGCTCCGGATCGCCTAAGCAGAAATCCAATACCCATCCTATAATTAACGATAGTATTTTTGCAATGTAAGCCATTTTAATGAAGTCGATCTAATAAAGCCACTAGCTCTAAATTCTCTACAGGTAATTGTGTTGCCACTCTGAAATATGAATCGTCTAATCCTACAAAATTAGAAGCATCACGAATCAATATACCATATTCTTGAGCTAGTCGTTGTTTCAATATGTTAGAGGAAGGTCTTCTCTTAAGGTCTATCTTTACAAGGAAGAAATTGGTCTGGGTAGGTAAAGCTTCATATCCATCTAATTGATTGATATGATTTCTAAACAACTCTGTTTCTTTTCTCAACCATTGTGTGGCTGGTAATACGTTTTTCCCTTGGAGCCATAATCCAGCTTCCAGCGCTAAAGCATTTATGCTCCATGGACGATTTATTTCTCGTAATGCCTGTATTAACATTCTATTTCCAACCACATATCCAAGTCTCAATCCCGGTATACAATATTTCTTTGTCATCGAATGGAGTAGAAATACATTTGGACGCCGTACTACTTCTGCATCAGTAAGTAATTGCTCTAGTGTATAATCTTCATAAGCTTGATCTATGATAAAGATGTCTCTCGGGCTATCAATCTCTTCCAATAATGTTTTCTTTGGGATAACTAATCCTGTGGGATTATTAGGATTACACACCCAATGAATCTTTTTCGAGGATTCAACCTTATGCTTAAATCGATTGGAAGCCAATGCATACTCTGAAAATGTAGGACTTGGAATTATCGGTTCCGCATCAGAAAAGAGTGTTGATATTAAGTAGATAGCATCAATAGAACCACTAGTCACCAATATTTCATCTTGGTGAATTCCTATAGAATTTGCCAAAGAAAGTTCTAAATTATGGGCATAAGGTTCCGGATAATGTGAAATAGTATCCAAACGATGAGCTAATTGTGCTTTTAGTTCATGTAGTTCTGCATGCCCCCATATATTAGAACTAAAATTTATACGAATATTTTTGTAACGATATAAATCGTCGCCATGAAGACTCTCTATCATACTTCTCCCTTCATAATTGAGTATAAACAATCCATATCAAGATTAGACCGAACATGGTTTGCAAGCAAATCATACTGTGTTTCCTTATACTTTTTAAGATTAAAACCCTCTTGGGATTTGCCGGCATAGGGAGCTAACAAAATATCAATAAACGAAATATTATCTAAGATGCCATGAACATATGTTCCATACACCTTATCCCTATTTACAATTTTACCATAATTACTAGTTCCATCCCTTAAAACACTTTTACCATTATGAATTTCATAGCCATTCAAGAGATAGCCCTCGAAAGAAAATTCTACTCGTTGAGTCGCTTTATTACAGTCCATGGTAGTCGACATTGGGAGTAATCCAAGTCCCGGTAATCTATCTATATCTCCTTCCACATGATTAGGATCGAGCACTTCTTCACCTAACATTTGGAATCCCCCACAGATTCCCATTATTGTCTTACCATTCTCATGAGCTTTCATAATCGCTTGTGCACAACCATTACGTCGTAGCTCATAGAGATCTTCCAATGTACTCTTGCTTCCCGGAATAATGATAATATCGACTTGTGCTATATCTTGAATATTGTTAGTATAAAATAGATTGACACGTGGGTCACGCTCTAATATATCAAAATCAGTAAAATTACTAATATACTTTAGCAATATTACGGCTATATTAATCTTATCATGGCTTACTCTCCTATTCTTAAATATTAAATCAACGCTATCCTCCTCCTCTATATGAATATCGTTGAAATAGGGAATAATCCCAAGAACAGGAACTTTACATACTTCTTCCAACATCTTACGCCCATCCTCAAATAGACGCATATCCCCTCGGAATTTATTGACTATAATCCCTTTTATAAGCTTTCTGTCTTCGGGATACTGCAAAGCTATACTCCCATAACAACTGGCAAAAACCCCACCACGATCAATATCAGCAACCAATATGACTGATGCACCGGCATATCTAGCCATAGCGAGATTGACTATGTCTTGTTTTTTTAGGTTGATTTCTGATATGCTACCAGCTCCTTCCATAACAATGGGATGATACATTTGGGCTAACTTGTCAAATGCATTATGAGCTGCTTGCTGCAAGTGTTCTCGTCCTTCTGAGCGGAAATATTCTTGTGCACTGTAGTTACCTATAGGACGACCATTTAATACTACTTGTGAGGTGTGATCTCCTTGGGGTTTCAACAAGATTGGATTCATATCCACTTGACATTCTAAACCTGCGGCCTCTGCTTGCACAGCTTGAGCTCTTCCTATCTCTAACCCATCACTCGTGACATAGCTATTCAAGGCCATGTTCTGAGCTTTAAAGGGAGCTGGAGCATAGCCATCTTGTTTGAATATTCTACATAAAGCTGTTGCCAATACACTTTTACCGACATCACTACCTGTGCCACACAGCATTATTGGCCTTAAACCAGTCATATATTTATTAGTCAAAATCCTCATCTGTAGCTAAAGCAAAAAGAAAATCACTCAGCCTATTCATAAAAACCATGATTTTTTTATCTTGTGGATATTCGCGGTTAACAGTCCATAATCGTCTTTCCGCAGTGCGAGCTTTACTTCTAGCCATATGCAAATAGGCCTGTAAGAAGGTTCCACCGGGCAATACAAAGCGAAATTTTCTATCTTTGGTAACCCTATCTATCTCTGTTTCCATTTCTGAAGTTAGCTCTTTCAGTTCTTCCTCACGTGGATTTTCTTTTCCCGGTGGAGTTGCTACCAAGCTCATTATAGTCATCAACTCCTGTTGAATCCTGCATAATAGGAGTCTCCGAGTATCTCCTTTTGGCATAGAAGCGCATACAACACCAATATGACAATTCAATTCATCAATTTCACCATTGGCTTCTATCCGTATATCATCTTTATCTACTCTAACACCACTGCGCAAGTGGGTTTGCCCATCATCACCAGTCTTTGTGTATATTCTTGCCATAATTCCAATATAAATGTGTATAACTTGCCGTCACATTCTTATACTTAAAAAATGGACTATCAACTATCTCGTTTCTTGCATTGCGAACTTCTGCTATGGTTTGCGGTCTTTGCCCCACAAATTGAGTGTAGTGAAATTCATGCCCTCGTAACTTCAGACCATTGGGTAATTGCAATTTACGATAGCCTAACGAAAGTTTACGATGCTCATCTTCTGCCGATATAACGTGATTAAATAGGCCAACCATTCGTCGACTCCCCTCATGAGTTCGTATTTCTTTGCACAAATACATCATACCTCCACACTCAGCCCATATACGTCCACCATGTTCACCATATTGGTATATTTCGTGCATAGTATATTCAGAGAAATCGTCTAGGTGCTTTTCTGGGTAACCACCGGGTAAATATAGCAAATCCGTATTGCGCGGAATAGTAAAATCTTCTTCCGGATTAAAATAAGTAATATGCCCCCATTTCTCCATCATATCAACATGTTCTTGATAAAGGAAAGAGAATGACTCCTCATTTTTTGCGACGCAAATATTCCATCCTCGTGGAGGTATATTTGCTAAATATGAATCATTATCTTTCGGGACATCGCGCATCACACTCTCCAATAACTGGTCAACTTGTACATATTCAAGGAAGTATGACATGTCTTTTTCCTTTATTTTGGTGAAATTCAATCCCAAATATCGACTAGATAGCTCTATATCTTTGCATTTTTGTATATATCCAAAACATGGCAATTCCAATTCTTCTGTAACTTGACAGAGCATATTATAATGTTGAGCAGAATTTACCTTATTGAAAATAACACCAGCAATTTTGATATTTGGACGAAACTCCATAAAACCTTTCAATAAAGGAGCTATAGAGTATGCTGCACTTTTAGCATCGACAACTAGTATCACAGGAATATCTAATATGGATGCTATTTCTGCCGAAGAGCCTTTATCCCTGTCATACCCATCATACATCCCCATCATGCCTTCTACTATACAGACATCGGCTCTCTGCGCATAGTGAGTATAGATGGCTTCTACACAACATGTAGAAGCCATAAAGGTGTCAAGGTTAAGTGAGGGGCGTCCGCATGCTACTGCATGAAACTTCGTATCAATATAATCCGGACCACACTTAAATGGCTGCACATGTAACCCTCGCTTGGTCAGTGCCGACATCAATAGTCGGCATACCGTAGTTTTACCTGAACCCGATGTAGGAGCAGCCAATAAGAATTGTGGAATACGTTTCATTCGTTTTACTTATCTAATATATGGGTAATCCTCGTAAATTGATAACCGGTAGCTATAGTTATCCCCTTTGTCAACTCCTGCGTTCTCTTATTATAGACATACACACATGCCGGACTGTCTTGTGGATTTACGCCTATAAAGACTTTATTATTCAAGATAAATGAACGTTGTGAAAATGTCCCGCTGCTATAAGGTAATGCTTTACCTTTATAAGTAAACTCTTTCAAAACATTAGTAGACAAGTCTAGTAATGCATAATAGCAATTATAGTTTGTCCCCCAACCTTCACTAAGTCTATTGTCTTTACTGGTACCTGTATGTTCAGGATCTTGGATATAGAGCAGAGCTTTATTGCCCCCAACATAATCACAAGTTACGATCTTGCCATTATTTGTACCTGTGTTCATACCTATATATGACTTGTCAAATTTCTCTTCACCGTTATTGATTCTGACTATACGACTATATTTAGACGTAGCAGATTTAGCACCAGCTATACTAGATAACAGAGGAAGATATAGATTCTGATTATCGTCAAAAAAACTTTTATCCTGTAAGAGCTCTCCATAAGCCGTTCCGGCCATCTCTTCTCCTACCGTCGTTGAATCTAATTTTTCTACTACCATTGTTGTAGGATTGATAAAGGCTGCAAAAACCTGCTTAGTAGCCTTTTTGGCTTTTTCGCAGAAAAAATAGATTAATTTGTTATCGCTAGCACGATAAGTAGCCAAGCCAGAGGTACTATATTGTTTCACACGAGTCTTTTTAGCTAAATCTAAACTTCCTTCGGCTTCAATAGTCATATTATCTGTATTATATTTTGTCCAAACGACATCGTTTGCTTTACCATTAGCTGCCATGACAACAAGTTCATTATTAGCCAACCAAGCATGTGTATATCGTCTATCTTTATAAGTATTCTTATCGAAAGGACGTTCCTTGACCGTTATAATTTGACCATTAATAATCTGATACTTTCCAAACCTGTCTTTCTCTTTGGGTATCTGATAATAGTACATGCCCTTAATAATAGATTCTTGATATAATTTGGCTGTCACATCTACGCCGGTATTCTTAAAGTTAATAGTACTATCTCCTTCCAAACTCTTCAAATTTTGTACGATGATTGCATCATTGCTACCCATACCGGTACTTTGTCCGGGAGTTACCCAAATATCATAATGAACTCCCAATATCTCATCAGGATTCCGATTCGGTTCGTCATCGTTAGAGCAAGCTGTGAATAATTCACCCACAAAAATACTGGTTGCAACGATTACTAATAAATATATTTTCCTCATCTTATTATGTTGTTAATTAATAAAAACTCTGAATTTGCACATCCATTCCCTACTGGGTTTCTGTAGTTTATAGTTGTCGTAAGCTTTTGTATCAAAAATATTGTTACACTCTAGTGAGATATTATATCTCATTTTGTCCCATGAATACGAGAGAGTTGCCGAATGGAGATTTTGCGTTGGGATATGTGCTTTAGAAAATAGGGAGCCATACCCTTCCCATGTCAGATAAAACCAATGTACATATTGATACAAATAGCTGAAGCGTATATTCGTATCCTTACAAAATAGATTGGTCTTCTGTAACATTATTTCCGCATTCCCATAAAGCCATGGACGGTTGGGAAGTCTATTTTTGTAGGTCACAGATTCCTTACCATCATTCATCCATCTATTCATATCACGTGCATTCTGATAAGTTCCATTCAGTTTTAGCTGCAACCAATCAGCATACGAGTAACTCACTTCGCCTTCTACTCCTTTCACTGTGACATCATTTACATTCTTATATTGTAGCAATCCATCCTGTTCAGACAAGACTGCATGAATATAATCTCTCACCTTACGGACAAATCCTGCAACTTCATAATCTAAGCGATACGTTTTGCTGAATACTGCATGTCCATACAATCCTAAGTTTACATTGTCGCTATTCTCTGGTTTTAAAGCTAAATTGGCATAGACAGTAGTGCCGTTACCCAAGAGTTCATTGGCCAGCGGAAGTCGAGCTGCATGCTCAAAAGAGCCCTTTACAGAAATTTCCGGCAACAGTGTATAACGACTACTGAGCCCGTATCCCATATAATTCTTTGTCGTATTGCGAATCGCATTCATGGAATTAGTTATCCACGGAAGATCGGTTTGTCCAACTTTTACATGATTAATATAATCCTTTAAAAATACAGATGCTTGCCAACGACCTTTCAAGCTAACATAATAAGATAATCCTATAAGATGTTTCGTAATTCTATCACTCGACGGTTCAAAATCGGTATCGATTTCATCCCAGCGTCGATTACCGGTACTATACATCAAATAATTAAGATTGAATGATTGATTATGTCCAAGCGTATAATCAAAATTTGTTCTGATGGTGGTAAGCGGACGACTATAATGTCGTAGCTGTTTACTACGACCAGTAATCTCATTGCGAACAGTATTAATGTAACTACCGTCCCATGCATACTTCCGATAAGTAGAATCTACAGTCACAGCCTTATCCCAAGTTTGCGATATAAGAGCCTTCAATCGTAAACCATCCACGAAGAAATTGTGTTTATCGTAACTCATCGATACATTCCAAGCATGCTGATTACACTCTGCCTGACCATATACAATACTCTGTATCTGTCCAGTTTGCAATTCCTTATCTTTCTTTTGACATGATGCAGAGACGAAAAACGCATCGGCCCACGATTTATTCTGAACTCCTACTTCCATTTGCCCTAATAAGAAAAAGTATCCATCATGAAATCGTTTTGCATCAGTTTCTATATAAGCATCTGCTTGCTCATTCCATAATTCCACACCCTTCATACGGTAATCATTCTTCGAATAAGCCAGTCCGAACGATGGTCGTATCACGATTCCGGATTTAGGTAGCACCCATTGCCCGTTTAAGTCGGCTAGTGCGGTATGAAACGAACCTGCTGTTACAGATACATCTAAATAGTTTTTTATTTTTCGAGTAGTCACTAAATTAATAGCTCCCCCCAATGCGTCTCCTCCTAGATAAGAAGGTACGACACCCTTATATATCTCAATATAATCTATAAGACTGATAGGTATGTTATCAAGCGAGGCATTACGTCCTTTCAAATCCAAGGGTACACCGTCAAGAAAGTATCTCACCGACTTACCCGACATCCCATTTAAGGATAATTCATAATCTGCCCCCAAACCACCTTCACGTCTTACTCGTGCGCCGGTAGTCTGATTAATGAGGTCGGCTAGATTTGTTGCTACATTTGATTGGTTGCGTACATCGATCATATTCATGTAGAAACCACTTTCTTTCAATTGGCGCTGTTTGCTTTTTGCTGTCACATGTACGCCCTTTAAATTGATAGAATCGGCAATATCATCCTGTGCCCATAAATATATAGGTACAATCAATGCTACAATCAACGAGGCTAAGCCTTTCATTATTATCAAATGCGATTATTTAATAAATTGTAATATACCCCATCACCCGGAGGCCATATACAACGATAATTAGATTTGGTAGGTCTTCTGACTTTCTCCATCATCTACACCTTCCCGTCGCACGTCAATGTACGCCAGTGGCTTTCATTGGTAGATAACACAAGGAGATTACAGCAGCGGGTACTGTTCGGGACTTACACCCGATTCCCTTTTAATCAAACAGGCAGTAATCTGTCTGAACCAATATCTGTTTGCAAAGTTACCCTTTTTACTGTAAGAAACAAAATTAACACAAAATGAATTCTACTAATGAGAGTTTTTTTATCGAAGATTTAATTTTACAATATGTTTTCCTTGTCTAATAAAAAAATATCTTTACCTTTGCCCACGTTAGAACTCAAAATGTGTGTAACTTGCACAGTCAACACTCTCACGTGCGGAGAGCTAGAATCCAAGCGACTTTAATACTAACGGTCCATACAGACACGGCTTCTATTTTTATAATCGTATCAATAATCCCAATGCAATTATCTTCTTTCCCGCTTTGGGTAGAATTACTCATGCAACTGCAGTATTTGATACTAGACCTACCGGTACGTATTGGACAAACCCGGTGATACTAACTAAAACAGGGGTTGACTTCGATTGGAGAACTGTATTTTCTTTCGATAGAGATAGCGGTGTATATCCATTTGGGTCATCAAATATACAAGAAGGATACAGTATGCGCCCCGTGGCAGAGTAAGCCCCTCTACAACCTCCTCCATCCCTGATAATGGAGGGACGGGGGAATAACCCCAAATAGCTCTTTGACATGCAGAATAGACACGAGAGGAAAAACAAAGCCTCCTACTTGCCGTTGTGCGGGAAAATGAGTATATTTGCACCGTAACATTAATTATATTATAAGGAGGAAAAACTATGGCAACTTATACTATCAACATCGACGAGCGCACGAAGGAAGGACGTGGCATCATGGCATATCTGCGCGAGAAAGGACTCATTCCGCAGAGCAAACCTAATGGTATTGAGGCTACAAGGCAAGCCATCAGCGAATTGCAGCAGGGCAAGGTCACACGTTGCAAGACATTTGACGAATATCTCAAAAGTGTGAGGTGATGCGTGAAATCGTTTTCACAGGTCAATACAAGCGTGACTTGAAACGTGCTCGCAAGCAACATCTTGCTGAAGATGACTTGAACGAAGTCATTAAGATGTTGGCTGATGATATACCATTACCCGCAGCTCAACGTGACCATGCTTTGAGTGGTGAATATGCCGGGCTTCGCGAATGCCACATACATCCCGACTGGCTGTTGATTTATAGCAAGGAGGATTTTGTTTCGATGGAAGAAGATACTGTGTGCGAACTGCGCATTCTCAATCTTATACGTACCGGAACGCATTCTGACTTGTTTGGCTGACGCCACAAAACTAATTCCCCTTCCGTCCCACATTCCCATTGCAGGAATGTGGGACGACTGTTTTCTCCCCCTCGTGCCGTATTCGGAGCAAGCAGGTATCGGCGATTTCGCGCAACGGTGTCTCTACGAAAGAAAAAGCACTGGCGCGCCACGCGACAATGCTTCTACGAGAAAAAAATGGCCGGCGCGCCACGCGTCACCCCATTCTTGATAAAAATCAATCTAATGTTCAACTTAAAACACAAAACGCTTATGAAAACTACAAAAATCAAATCGTTCGACCTCGGCCATATGCACGTGGAAGAGGACTTCGGATTTCAGAAAATGGTCAGCGTCGAAGTCGAGCACCTACCGTACGTAGCCCCCCCCCTCGGCTATGCCGCAAAACTGAGATCGGCCGTCGAGGCATTCAAGCAGGCGTATCAGCAGTTTGACGTCGACTTGAAGAAAGATACCACCGTTCCCTCCGCCAAGGTAGCCGCCGAGCAAGATGCACTGCGCGACAAGGCATGGAGGTCGATGCGCGAGTATGCCAAGGCTGCGATGACATTCCCCGACCACGCCACCGCCGCCACCGCCACAGAGGTGTACAATCTGTTCAAAAAGTACGGCGACCTTGCCACAATGTCTCAGGCCGAAGAGACGGGGCGCCTACACAATCTGCTACACGACCTCATGGAAATAGACGCCTCGCGCATGGCCGCCACCAATTTCAAGCCGCTGCTCGACCGACTATACCAGTGCGAGGACGAATATCTTACCACGGTGAGTTGTCGTGCCAGACAGGAGAGTGCTGTACAGGTGGGCATCATCAAACCATCACGCATGCCGCCGATGCTGCTTATCGCACACTCGTGGAAACCGTCAACGCCCTTACCATCATTAACGGTGCAGCCCCCTACACCCCGTTCATCGACCCTGTGAACGCTATCATCGACCGCATGAAGACAGTGTTGACCACACGCCGCACCGTAAACACAAAGAAGGGTAGCAGCCCCCCCCGGCCCTCCCCGAAGGGGGAGGGGGAAGTATAAACTCAAGAACTTAAAAACTCACAAACTCCATTTTGTAAAAAGA
>NZ_JRPT01000069.1:0-22826 GCF_000762865.1 Prevotella sp. S7 MS 2
ATCAGTTTGTCTTTTCACCAATGCAACAACAATAAAGGTTGCAATACTGCTTACCACAACGATGGTAAAGAATGTTTTATAACCCACTTCAGCTTGTATCATTCCCGAAAAGAGACCGGAAATCATCATCCCAAGTGCCATCATGGCCATCAAGAGGGAGTGGTACAGATGCTTATGTTCCCCTTGACTGTAATAAGACAAACATGACATATAAGCCATCAAACCGAAACCATACCCCAACTGCTCTAAGAATACACATAGATTAATCACCATCAGGCTCGTCGGGAGTACATGACTCAAAAATATATATACCACATCGGGCAATGTAAAAGCCAATGCCATGGGCCACAACCAAGCCTTTAAACCCGATTGACGGATTGCCATTCCACCGAGAAGTCCACCAAATGCCAATCCTATAACGCCCACCGTACCTTGCACAAAACCAAATTCTTGCGGTGAAAGTCCTAATCCTCCATTACGCAGAGGATCTAATAAGAAGAGTGGTGCCATTCGTATCAACAGTCCTTGGGGCATGATATAGAGCAGAGCAAAGAGCATACCTAACCCAATTTCAGGTCTTCGTAAAAATTCACCGACTATCTGTCTGAAATCCATCCATTGTGTTCTAATATCCACTTGCTCTCTTTTTATATACTCACGAAAATCCGGCAATGCATAATGAATCCACAACCAAAAGGCTATAAACAAGCCCGCCACCCCATAAAATACCAAACTCCATGAATAGCTGATGCTATTACGATAGATTACCTGTAGGTTTCCGGCTATCATAACAAGTATACCTTGTCCGAAAATGATAGCCAAATGATGGAATATGGAATAAATTCCTTTCACTCGAAACCTACGCCATTGAGCAGGCTCTTGTTCGTAATAGTTACCGCCAAACACACTATGTGTGGCAGTAGCAAAGGCCATCAACCAAAAGAAGAAGAGCGTTCCCTGCAACCATTCTTTAGATGGGATGAAGAAAGCCACACCTCCAAAGGCAGCCCCCATCAGCAGTTGTATCGTCGAAACATAGACGCGTTTGTCCTTTACAAAGGGGATAAACGGCCTCAACAATGGCTTCAATACCCATGGAAGATAGAACCATGAAGTATAAAAAGTAATTTCGGCATTGCTCAAACCCAATTGTTTATAAAGAATCATAGACAAGGTCATGAGTGCCACGAAAGCCAGTTCGTCTACAAACGACAGCTCCGACACCCACAACCAAGGATTCTTATATCTCGTCATACGTACATTCATGGTATTCTAAAAACGCTTAATAGAGACGACTCACAGCTGCACCGGGATAATAATGTTGTAGAATCTGATTGTAAAGATACCCCTGCTCACCCATCACAGCAGCACCGATTTGGCATAATCCGACACCATGTCCCCACCCTGCGCCGATGATATGGAATCGTTGAGGCACTCCATTGGCATCCATACCCACTCTATCTACCACAAAGGCGCTGCTGTAAAGGTGGCTCTCACTCAATGCTCTACGTATCTCCAATTCCTTTCCTATCGTAAAAGTCCGCTTGGTTCCGACTATACGCAACTTACATATTCGTCCACTCTTTCCACGTTCTACAGCCTGCAAATCAAGTATCTGACCGAAGTCTATCTGCGTTTTCTTCAGTATCAGAACGCCCAATTCCTGCTGTGTATAGTCCACTTGCCAACGATAGAAGTCGGTAGTTTCTTGGTCATAATCATTCAACACCTGACTCAACACGTGCGTATCGTGCGTATTGCAGAACGATTCCGGAGCCGTACGTATCCATTTATCAGCTTCCTTCTCTATCCTTAAATCAGGAAATACATGCTCGTTGGGAGTATCGGCAAGAGCTACAAGATAATTTTTCGGCGTATCTTCCCAACAATATTGGAATTCTTCCATCACCCCACCACAACTCTTAGAGAAACGCGCATCGCAAATCTCACCTCGTGAAGTAAGCACTTGTCCACTCGTTTGTCGAATTGCTTCTTTCACATGTGGACTCGTTTCTTTTGTTATTCCTTGGTATCTTTGACAGTGGTCATCGGCACATACATCAAACAATGTATGGTCTTCACGATCGTACCAACGTATCAATTCGTCATCGGTCTTCATATACGAAGGCCGTTTTTTGTTTTCTTCACCTATTCGTTTTCTCTTTTCCATCTGTGCCAAGAGCCAACTACGCGAGATGACAGCATGCGCCTTGAGCAATTCTAAACTTGAGGTGGCACTCATTTCACTTGAAATGACACTTTCCAAATAGCGTTCTACAGGAAGTTCATTGATAGCGTGGATGTGGTCACCATCAACCACAAAGCGCAGAATACCAAGAAAAGTCTGTACCTCTTTTCGTTCCCAATGAAAGTTGATACCTATCGTTACATCCTCCAACGAGAATGAAGCATCAGCCGTATGCGGTAAGAAAGAAAGTCCATCGCATTCTTTCCCATTCCACAGAATCATCCCATCAACCAGTAGCACCTCCTGTTTTCCTATTACAATTTGTCCCTCTACCTCATAAGGAGAATTCAACGTAAAAGCTAACTTCTGCGCACTGACGATGCCAACAGATACATTTGGCTGCTTTTGATGGAAAATAGACAGAACTGTTTGTTCTTCTATGAATTGACGTTTTAATCTTTCAATAATTTGAGACATTGTATCCCGACCAATTCCACACTCAACAATAATAGCCTCAGCATCCTCTGCCGATAACTTCTGAAAGTCTTCCGGACGAGGCGTAATAATAAGTCCCGACATGTCAAGAGCCCCCGGACTTACTAGTGTCTGGGCTTCGCCTTCTGCGAAATAACAGTCAGGGCGATGCTTCTTTCGTGGGATGATTACAAAGATATACTCTTCACCATCGCGCCAAGACACAATATTCATCATTGGTTCTGTTTCGTCTTCACGCATTGGCATGGCCTTATAAAGTTGCTCGAAAAGTTTTTCGTTATTCTCCGACGATTTACATACGATAGCAAACAGCGGGCAACAGAATCCATCAATAGCCCCCAATCGGTCTCCACCGGACAACTCGCAGATGACTTCCATCTGCTCAGAGAGTTTCTTCCAACTCGCTTGAAGTGGCAATACACACCCTGTACCAGCCTGAAGGTGCATATGATCGGGTGCACTCGCACCACATTTAGGTCCATTATAAAACACCGTTAAACCGGGATGCTCCATCAACAACCGGTGCATAGCACCATAATGCCCTTGAATACTCTGCGGTTGATGTATGCGAGCAGGTATTGTAAAATGGATAGGGAGAATAGGGAAAGGGTTAATCAGAATCTCAAAATCATCACCGAAAGGCAACGATGTCTGTACAGCAGGCCGATTCTGCGCACACAAGAAACAAGCTCTCTTTTGCAGAGTCTTCTTATCTATCTTTGCTCCTGTGCTCACCATACGTGCCGAATTGAACTGCAAACGCACCATGCCGAAGTCTTTTACCGTTACATCGGCCAAATCGTGGAAACGTTGCCGAGCATCCTCCCACACCTCTAACTGACCATAAAAAAATTGTTGTAGGTTTTTATCAGACTGCAATTCTTCTCTCATATTCTTCCCTTCCAATAAAATATGACACAAAGATAATACTTTCTCGCCGAAAACAGTTACCTTTGCACGATGATTAGTGAAAAAAAATCACTTCTAGGAATGACGTTGCCCGAACTGAAATCTGTGGCCAAAGATTTAGGAATGCCGGCCTTTACAGGTGGGCAAATGGCCAAGTGGATCTATGGTCAACATGTCAAAAGCATAGAAGAGATGACCAATATCTCGAAAGCTAATCGAGAAAAATTATCCGAAAGTTACGAAATTGGATGTGCAGGCCCGATTGATGCGCAGCACTCTAAAGATGGAACTATCAAATATCTATTCCCTACTCAACACGGTAAATTTGTCGAAACAGTCTACATCCCCGACGATGATAGAGCCACACTGTGTGTCTCTTCGCAGGTGGGATGCAAGATGAACTGTCTCTTTTGTCAAACAGGCAAACAGGGATTTGAAGGCAATTTGGATGCTCGCGACATCCTTAACCAAATCTATTCCTTGCCCGAACGCGAGAAACTCACAAACATCGTGTTCATGGGACAAGGCGAACCAATGGACAATTTGGACAATGTGTTGAGAACAACAGAGATACTTACAGCCGACTACGCTTATGCATGGAGCCCCAAACGCATCACTGTCAGCAGCGTGGGCGTTAAGAATAAACTGAAAAGATTCCTCGAAGAGAGCGATTGCCATGTAGCTATTAGCATGCACACGCCCATAGCCGAGCAGCGTGCCCAGCTCATGCCGGCTCAAAAAGGTATCAGCATTCAAGAGATAGTCGACTTGCTTCGCAACTACGATTTCTCGCACCAACGTCGTCTCTCGTTTGAATATATCATGTTTGGTGGGGTCAACGACTCTATGACACATGCCCGTGAGATTATCAAACTGCTCCAAGGTATGGAGTGCCGCATCAACTTAATACGTTTCCACCAGATTCCTAACGTGCCTTTACACGGCACCGACGAGAAAAAGATGGAGGCATTTCGCGACTATCTCACGGCTCATGGCATCTTTACAACCATCAGAGCTAGCAGAGGACAAGATATCTTTGCGGCCTGCGGATTGCTGAGCACGGCCAAGAAGATTGGCGAAGTGAGAAAGGATGAGAGCACATCTTAAAATAGTATTGCTACTCATGGGAGCGATCTTAACGGCATGCCAAAGTCGCAGTGGTTTGTTACCCAAGAGCGGAGGACGCCCCTACGAGGTATTACTTACGGGCGACCAAGACAGCATCGTGTACCAAATGCTCACGACAGATGTGGAAGCACTCCCGCAACCGGAGCCATCGTTCGACGTTTCTACCACGTCTGCGACCACACTCAATACCATTACACAGAGTGCTCGCAACATCGTAATGCTCTCAATAGACTCCACAGTCTATTCACAAGTGAGACTGAAAATGGAACGTAACGTGTATGCATCACCCCAATTGATACTACATATATATGCTCCATCGATAAGTGCTTTAAGAGCCAAACAAGATCTTTTGGGACGGAAAGTAAGAGACATCTTACTCCAAAATGAGATGGAAAATACCGTGGCACAACTCAAAACCCATCGCAATGTGAAGATGGAGAAGATGCTACAGCATCGACTTGGCATCACAATATGGATTCCGGCCGACATGACGGCTAGTAAATGGGGGCGCAACTTCGTGTGGTTATCCAACAATACCACAAGCGGAATGCAGAGCATATGTATCTATACGCTCCCGCAAAAGATTATAAAGAAGAACATCACATCGGAAGTATTTACTCACATAAGAGACAGTGTGATGCGTGAAAATATCAAGGGCGAGACCGACTCTATGTACATGCAGACAGTCACCGAATCGCTCATTTTCCGCCAATTCATTCGTGGATTGTGGACCATGAAAGGCGATGCCATGGGTGGACCGTTTGTCTGTCGCATCAAAACCGACAGCATCCATCAACGCCTCATCATTGCCGAAGCATTCGTATATGCACCCGAAACAAAGAAAAGAAATTTAATAAGACAGTCTGAGGCCGTTCTCTTCACCCTGAAGACGAAAGCCACTAACTGAATAACATCAATATAAAAGACATGAACGAAAATAGAAAAATCCGTGTGGCTATCACACATGGTGACACCAACGGAATAGGATATGAGCTCATATTCAAAACTTTTGCAGAACCAGAGATGCTTGAATTGTGCACCCCTATCATATATGGTTCGCCCAAAACAGCAGCTTATCATCGCAAAGCCCTGAACGTACAGACCAATTTCAGCATCATCAATGGTGCAGAAGAAATAGAAGACGACCGCATCAACTTGATTCCGTGCTTCGACGAAGAAGTAAAAGTTGATTTGGGACAGCCCACCCCCGAAAGCGGAAAGGCAGCCCTAAAAGCACTCGATTGTGCTATGACCGACTACCGCAAAGATCTCTACGACGTACTGGTGACCGCTCCCCTATCATGCGCAAACATCGAAGCTGAAGGCTTCAAGTTTCCCGGTCATGCTGAATATATAGAGACTTCTTTAGGCGAAGGCAAGAAATCCATGATTATATGTGTTCACGACGATCTGCGTATCGCCATGGTTTCTAATCGCAGTTCGTTTAAAGACATTGCTTCAGACATCACTAAAGATAACGTAGAGCGTAAAGCAAAACTCTTCTTTGAAACCTTGCGTAGAGATTTCAACATCTCCAATCCCCGCATTGCCGTGCTCTCATTGAACACCATCAATAAAGAAGGTGAGCTAGGAACTGAAGAGAAAGAAATTATCGAACCGGCTATCTCAGAACTGGCAACCCAAGGTATACAAGCTTTCGGCCCTTATACTGCCACTACATTCTTTGGCAGTGGAGCCTACGACGAATTCGATGGTATTTTGGCTATGTATCACGATCAAGGCATGGCACCTTTCAAAGCGCTCACCGACGAACGTAGCGTGAAGTTTGCAGCCGGTATCCCTATCGCTACCACATCGCCCGACATGACTCCTTGTTTCAATATTGCAGGGCAAGGAGTAACTGATGAGACCGCATTCAGACATGCCATCTTCTTGGCCATAGATGTGTTCCGCAACCGTCAACGCTACGATGAGCCAATGGGCAACCCACTTCCCAAACTCTATCACGAGAAGCGCGATGAGAGCGAGAAGGTGAGATTTTCCATCCCTAAGAAGCATGAGAACGGTGCACCCCGGAAACCACAAAGCAAGCCAAACACAGATACTGACACACAAACTGAGTCATGAACAAGAAATACCAGAACGCATTCTTTGCCTTTGGCATTGTCGTGCTGGTCATTATGGTGACGCAACTCGACTTTGCAGCGGTATGGGACGGACTGAAACATGCCGGCTATTGGTTCTTTGCCGTGCTACTCCTATGGCTGTTCCTCTATTGTTTTAATACGGGAGCATGGTATATCATCATTCATAGTCAAGACAAGGCGACTGGCAATGGTAAGCGTTCTCCTGTATCATTTTGGTGGTTGTACAAGATTACGGTATCAGGTTTCGCACTCAATTACGCCACTCCGGGCGGACTCATGGGGGGCGAACCCTACCGCATCATGTCGTTGGCACCGAAGATAGGAACCGAGCGAGCATCGTCATCGGTCATCCTTTATGCCATGACGCATATCTTCAGTCATTTCTGGTTTTGGACTCTTTCCATCTTCTTGTATATCTTTACGCAACACGTCAACTTCCTGATGGGCTGCCTATTGCTCGCCACAGGTGCCTTTTGTGTACTTGGAATCTGGTTCTTTACTTCAGGATACCGCAAAGGATTGGCCGTCAGAGCCATGAATTTGTTGCGACATATCCCCGTTTTGAAGCGTTGGGCACAACCTTTCATTGAGCAACATCGCGAACAACTTGATACTATCGACAATCAGATAGCAGCCTTACACAAGCAGAATCCTAAGACATTTGTATCGGCAGTATTGCTGGAATTGGGTTGTCGCATCTGTTCTGCATTGGAAGTATTCTTCATATTGTTGGTACTCATGCCACAAGTCAGCTATCTGCAATGTATCCTAATCATAGCTTTCACCACCCTTTTTGCCAACTTACTATTCTTCATTCCCCTGCAATTAGGTGGTCGTGAAGGTGGCTTTTTGATGTCTACCACCGCATTAGGTATCACAGCTAGCGCCGGCATCTTCGTGGCATTACTTGTCAGACTGCGCGAACTCGTGTGGACGGGCATCGGCTTGCTATTCATCAAACTGGAGAAGAAGAAGCCCGAAAGGGGCGGAATGTAGTCCCTACACAGCATACCTTATCAGCAAATAACATTGCTTACTAAGAGACACGGGAGACCTCCCCCTCGCTACTACCCCTATCTTTACCCTCAAAACTCATCATTTCTAACTCCTCACTCATAAACAGATTTAGCCGTCAACCAATCTACTTGTTAACTAAAAACTCTCTCCCTCTTCTTGGGAAAGAATCAACTAGAAGTCTCTGCAAAGCCTTAACAGCAAACCTGCTAAGCAAAGACAGCAATGCTGTAAAGTTGATGCAGTAACGCTGGGGAGCCGTTGCAACAAACTCTTATGTTATCTTTTCACGTACCAGATGGAATAGAAGTGCTATCAACAAATAGTCTTTCAGTTGATTCCGTAGTATTTCCATAACCTTATTTTTATAGCGCTGGACCGTCTTAACACTCACATTCATCTCTTTGGCTATCTCGGTTCGCGTCTTCTCATTGATAAAACTTTCAGTGAAAATACGACGCTGTTCATCGGGCAGTTGCTTTAAGATACCAGTCAACTTCTCGTATAATTCATCAAGAGTATAAACATAATTGGGTGATTCCGCATAGATAGGAGCTCGCTGTTGGAACCATTTGGCATAATCCATTTCGTAATTCTGGTGTTTCAAATGATTTAGACAACGACTCTTTACAGCCAAACGAATATATTCAACAGCCGTTTCTGTTTGGAATTCATCAACATCTATCTTTTGCCAAACATGGAAGAACACGTCGGAAACAATATCGTTTCTGACCTCAGTATCGTCTATAAAACGTTTGGCATATAAACAAAACGGTGCATAATAGGTATCGAAGAGTTGTTTGAAATAACTTTCTTTACCTTTACTTCTCTGTGATAGATTCATGTTTTCGAGTTAATTTCCATACGGAAATAGCACGCAAATTTACATAATTATTTATGAATACGATATACTACAAACATATTTTTTCTGCTGTAAATCGTTATATCTATTCTTTTATCACTTTAGCTTAGAAGCACATACCCTATATACCAAAGCCCCCTACTGCCGATACCGTTGGCGTAGGGAGCTGTCATATAGATTAAAAGCTATCCATCACAAGCTTCAAGCTTGTTCTCATATCATGCTCAATACTATTCCGGACAACGCACTGCATCAACGAATGATGGTTCGTCCCAGCCTTTATAATGTGCATCGTAACCATTACCGGTGAGGTCGGTTACCACCATACCATCCTTCTCAGACACACCATCGAAGCGCCAGTAAGCCAAGAGTCCCTCTGTAGTGGGGTCTACCCAGCATACATTATTCTTGAGTTCGGCAGCCGAGCGAGCTGTAGCCCACACACGAGCCTCGCTGATATAGCCTTCCATCGTGCGATTGTCGTTAGCCGAGTTACCAATATAGAAGCCGCTCTGTGCATAGTGATTGGTCATATCGATAAAAGATTGACCGGCAGGAGCCTCACCTTGCAACTCACCATTGAGGTACATGAGACGTTTATTGGCTACTGCATCGTAAACTAAAGCTACGTGTATCCATTTGTCATTGGGTACAGCGTCACGCGAATCGAAGTGTATCGGGTCGCCCGTTTGCAGTTTCCAACCATCCTTACCATTACCACTGGTACGGAAACACAAATTCTCTTCCAAGCCCATGATAGAGAAACACCACTTGCTGTTGTTCGGTGTCATCTTGCGGAAACGCACACGTGCTTCGTACGTAAGTGCTTTCATGGCATGGGTAGGATACTTACCCTCCTTGCCAAAATCAACTACATAGAAAGCTCTACCCCATCCTTGTGTGAGGTCGGCAGCCTTGGTTATGATGACCTGATTGACCACTACATAAATGGTACGCGACGCTTCTATCACCGGCATACCTGTACCTTCTACACTCTTAATGCTGATAGGAACCACATAGGTAGTACCTATCTTCATGGGTTCACGATCAGTAATGCTCAATTTCAGAGCCTTAGTCGTGATGTGTTTACCCTGCTCTATTGTCAGCTTTTCATTGGTTATGCTGTACGCCTTTTCGGGTAACACCTCGTAATTCTTATGATGCTCTTTGTTGAACAGGGCTACCAAATCATTACGAACTTCCATTTGTATCTGCACATCGTTATCTACAACTGCAGAAGAAGCCACATTGATGCCGATAGCCGATGGTACATCGTCAACCGTAAGGGTAGCTGTTACCGACTTGTCTTCGGTACCTACGATATACACCCCATCGTAGGTAGATCTCTCTTCCTTACATGCCACTGTGGCAAGTGCCATGAGAAGCACGAGAGACAGATTTTTTATACTTATCTTTTTCATATACTTATTAGCTTATTTATGTTCTGACATGATTCGTATAGCCTCGCGTGTGAAGCGATAGTTGGGCGACGAATAATAATCGTTCTCCATGTGATAGGTGCCACATCCACCTTTCCGGGTTGCTTTCTTACCTTCGTATTCAGGTAGGAAATGTGCCATTCCGAGAAGCGAGGGAACGCGGGTACCATCTTCAAGAACATGGGAAACGCCACCATTTTTATAATTTCCTCCCTCAAAAGTCTCAGCAAAGATATACTGTTCAGGCTTCCAACCGCGGGCAGCAGCACTATTAAAGCGCGATTGTAGATTGCCATAACTTGAGCTACGATATGCCTGAACCACTCCATAGTTGAAATATGGAGCCAATTCGGGTTTCACATCAAAAGGCACACCATCAATGATGAGCAAATAATCGGTACCCGATTTAGGTCCAATAAACTCGCCCAGCTTCTTAATAAAGATTTCCATATTGTCGCGATAGTTGGGATAAAGGTATTCCGGACCTACCAACGGACCACGGAAAGGGCCACCTGCCGGATCGGAATATCCGGGTTCATAGTCGAGATCAATGCCTTGATACCCATACTTCTTCATCGTATCGACCAACGCAACTGCATAAGCTTCGATACCTTCTTTGGTCACAATGTCGTGCTTTTCGCCACTCATAAACTCATCGGGTATGCCATGTGCAAACTTGGTAAAGGTGACCTTGGTACCCTTTACATTCTGCACATACTCCATATCCTCACGATCATAGGTTCCATTCCAAATTGAGATGATGTCCACACTATCGGGAACGCTCTTCAAAGAACCTATCATATCAGATGATTTAGCATTCCATCCACCGAACCATCCGAAGAATACCTCGTGGTCTTTGCGTTGCTTATAAGCACGCAGATCGGCATAATATTGCTCCGTTTTTTGGTCGGGCTTCACTATTTCTAATGCTTCTATCTCAGTACTGCATGATGTAAAGCCACCCAATGTCATAACACCTAGCAGACCAAGTATCAGTATATTTCTAGTTTTCATACGTATTTATCTTTATTGATGATTGTAAATCGCTGTGTTAGCAGCATTTATTTCTTGTTCCACCATACGCGTGTACCACCCGTATCTTCACCATCAAGCAACTTGATAGCTTTCTCAACTTCTGCCTTATTACCGGTATATTCAGACTCAGGGAATGGCAAACGACGCACTTGTTCGGTGGTACTTACCTTGCCACCACTCAAGTTATCGGCTACAGGAAAGAGACGTGGATAACCCGTACGGCGGAATTCGCTCCATGCTTCCTGTCCTAAAGGATAGATAGCAATCCACTTCTGCGTAATAATACGCTCTAAATTCTCTTCTTCGGTAGCTCCCCCATCCCATGCAGGAGTTATAGTAGAGGGTGCAGGCAAGCTTCTCCAATCAACCCTACCCCTATAAGCTATAGGCGTTTTGTCGCTTTCCAAATAAGCCTCGGCATCTTTTCCTACGCCGTGTTGCTCCATAGAAACGGTAACACCTTTCGCATATAAGTCTTTCGCTTCACCCTTCATCTGCCATTTGTACAATGCACCTTCGGCACGAAGCAGCCAAACTTCGGCAGCATTCATCCATAGATAAGGAGTAGCCTGAGTGATAGTAGGCTGCGAAAGCATGCGATGGCCCATATATCGTTTACCATCTTTGTGACCATTTTGCAATCCGTGGTATTGTCCATCGGCTGCCGGCTTGAAGAAAACAGGTAAACGTGGATCCTCATACCCTACCAAATAGACTTCCATTGAGGCTCCCATGCGATCTTCGTTATAGCCTTCTTCGCTATAGAGATTGTAGAACGGATTGAAGTAAGTGAACGACAAGGCCGAGTTACTCTTCATCACGGGATTCTCATCATTGGTCTCTATCACACCATACTCATTGTTTACGGCTGCCTCAGCCAGCTGTTTAGCTTCGGGCATAACCTTGCTTACGCGCATGGCAAGACGCAACTTGAGCGAATTGGCAAACTTTATCCACTTGGGAATGTCACTGTTGTAAATCAAATCAAACTTCTCCAGCGGTTTAGCTCCTTTGTTTACTTTGTCGAAAGCAGTCATAATGCCGATGGCATGGTCTAATTCTTTAAAGAAAGCCTTGTACACTGTCTCCTGAGAATCATAGGGAACAGGGCTCTCCAAACCAAACTTGGTATAAGGAATTGGACCATAAATGTCAGTAGTCTTGTGCATAGCTGCCACTTTTACTACCTCGCCTACTGCGAAAAGAATAGTAGTTGAGTCGGTCTTTTGGCGCAAAACATTCCACGAAGACAAGAAGTCTACATAGGCAACCTTGAATGGGCGGTTAATCCAAGCATCGGGAAAAGCATACGTTGTACCGTTGGCTCCACCCTCCCAACTTTGAGTTCCAGCGTAATATCCGGCATACATGTTGCCCACAAGGTCTTCTGTAAGCTGAAAATCATTCTGATTTTCAGGCGCAACGTGACGTTGCATGGTGGTGAGATAAGTTCCCCAAAGGTTGTCTTTGTTGAGTTCCTTCTCCAGAATCTTATCCGGATCGATGTTAATATCATCGCTCATGCAGCTCGTTAGCGAGCATGTTCCAATGCACAAGCCCATAGCTGTATATATAGTTGATAATAATTTCTGTTTCATTGTATTCATAGTTTTAAGCTCATTAGAAATTAACCTTTACGCCAAATCCCATACTTCGCTGACTAGGTGGCATGAAATAGTCAAATCCTTGGTAGTAAGTGCCAGTGTTAGCAGTCAATTCCGGATCGAAAGGTGCCTTGTTATAGAACATGAACAGGTTGTGAGCTGTAAGCGACAACGACACATTCAGCTTGTTGTTAAACCAATTTTGAGGCAACATGTAGCTGATAGAACATTCGCGCAAACGCACATTGGTAGCACTATAAGCATAGTGTGCCAACAATCCGGTCTTACCTCCGGCTACCACACTGTAGTATTGCTCGGCATTGAGATAACCATTGTTCACACGTACACCTTGACCATCGCGAGCGTCGGCAGTCTGCTTGGACACACCAAACTGGTCCATCAAAGCCTGAGTAGCAGAAACTACAACACCACCAACACGTGCATCAATCAAGAAATCAACTTCCAATCCCTTCCAAGCAAAGTTGTTTCGAATACCTAGATTGTATTTGGGAGCAGCCGAACCCACGTATACAAAAGCATTATCATCCTTAGAAACACTTCCATTACATAGAATATCGCCATGCAAATCCTGCTTTAGCTTGTTGGCATAAATATCAGACATGGTGCCACCTTTCTTCAAAATCATCTTGTAAGACTCTGCTCCCGACACCTCAAACTCTGTTGGAGCCTTCACTGTAGTGTTGGTTTGGCGGTCTGTAACATACTCAGGAAGCAATTCCTTGATTTCGTTTCGGTTCAACGAATAGATGAGGTTAGCATTCCAATCGACCGGACCGAGCTTCTGGTTAAACCCTACAGAGAGTTCAATACCCCAGTTGTTCACCTTACCGGCATTCTCAAACGCGAACGCATAGCCCGTGCTAGGAGGCAAGTTGTATCTGAACAGCTGATTGTATGTATTAGAATTATAATAGGTAGCGGCGATATTAAGCTTGTTATTGAGCAAACGGAGATCCATACCCAACTCAAATGCCTTCGTCATTTCAGGCTTCAAATGAGTAGCAGGGGTGAAGCTAGAGCTGGTAGCATTACCATTAGACAGCGCAATCGTAGCATATGGCAGATAAGCCGATGGAGGATTACCTACTTGAGCATACGATCCACGAATCTTCCAATAAGAGATAATGTTCTTAGGTAGGGAAAATGCCTCGCTCAAAAGTACCGAAAGACCAGCTGAAGGATAGAATACATAGTCCTTAGAAGTACCCTTCAACGTTGAGAAATAGTCTATACGACCGGTAGCATCAGCAAACAAGAAGTTCTTATAGTTCAATTCCGCCTTACCATAAAACGATTGGGTCTGAGTATGAAGGTTGGCATAAGAAGTGCTACTCTCGGCCGAAGAGATGTTAGAAGAGTGGAAGAAATTAGGCACGCGTACCAAGTTGCCTTCAAAAGTGTGCGACTTATAACGCTCGTCGTACATACTACCACCCACGTTAGCCAAGAAACGGAAATCTTCACCAAACTTCTTATCAATGTTAACCAAGAAATCTAGATAGATAGAACGATTCTTATCTTCCTGTGTCATCCAGTTTCCTTGAGGCTTAGAAAACAGACCATCGGTCGAAGCATAGAGTTTTCGTTCGAACTCCATATAAGCATTGTCCACACGAGCACGACCAATAACATTCATCCAATCGGTGATATTCCACTTCATAGACAAACTCATGATGCTGCGATCGCGATTGGTATTGAACATGTTTCGGTTGATAATCCAGTATGGGTTTTGTATTCCAAGACCTAAATTCTTGTAAGGCCAGTTTTGTACTTTAAAGTTTCGACTGCCATTGTGCATCTCATAGACTGTATAACGATTGATGTCATCGCTTGGTGGGAACAGATATATAGGTACCAAAGGATTGAAGTACATACCTTGGCCGATACTATTCTGCGTATTCTGGTGTATATAGAACAGTCCCATATCCATACTTAGAACGTTCTTCACGATGTCCCATGAATTACGGAATGTGAAGTTGTAACGATTATACTGGTTGTTTGGCACGATACCACCCGAATTAACAGCACCTAAAGAGACGTGTGTCTGATTGGTCTCGCTACCGGTTGACAAAGCCACAGAGTTCATAACATTATAGCCAGTACGGAAGAAATCGAGTGGATTATAGCTAGATGGAGTCTCCAGTTTCTCACCCCAGCTGGCAAATTCCCCCTCTTTACGACCATAAGTATTTTGGAACTTAGGTGTAACAAATGGGCTTGTAAAGCTGGTACTATGAGAGAATGAGATGCGAGGCTTGCCTATAGCTCCCTTCTTGGTAGTAATCAGGATGACGCCATTGGCTCCCTTGTTACCATAAAGAGCAGCAGCTGAAGCTCCGGTCAACACCGACATACTCTCAATATCATCGGGGTTGATGTTTGAGATACCGTCACCATCAGCCACTTCCACAGCTTCGTAGAAGTTGTCAGACTGCTTGGTACGCAGACCTTGCATAGGAATTCCATCCAATACATACAGTGCATTATTCTCTCCGAACAGCGATTTTGTACCACGCATCACCACTCGAGAAGAACCACCCACACCCGATGAACTTTGATTAATGGTTACACCGGCTATCTTACCGGCCAAGCTATTGATGAAGTTGGCATCCTTTACCTTTGTCACTTCCTTGGCCTTCAACTCTTGTACATTATATGTCAAAGCCTTGGTCTCGCGCTTAATACCCAATGCCGTTACCACAACTTCGTTCAAAAGTTGGTCATCTTCTTCCATAATAAGCACGATATTATGGTTAGAGCCTACTTTCATGGTCTTGGTTGCATAGCCTACATAAGTGGCTTCAACAATACTTCCTTCAGTAGCCGACAATGAAAAGTTACCATCAATATCGGTGATGGCACCCACGGTACCGCGATTTAGTTTCACACTTACGCCTACTAAAGGCTCTCCTTGTGAATCTTTCACCGTACCTTTTAATGTAAAAGTGGCTTTGGGCTGGCTTTTCTTTTCCTTCTTAATAGACAAGATAATTTGCTTGTCTACGATTTCATACGCAATATTGGTACCTTTGAAGATATGATCCAATATCTCCGTTATCTTACCCGACTTGTTGTTGACAGAAACAATCTTCTGTGTATTCAATGTCTTATCGTTAAACAAGAATACATAGTCAGACGCTTTCTCTATCTTATTCAACACCTTCTCTATCGTAACGTTAGATGCCGTTACGGGCGATTTTAACTGTTGTGCTATAGCACTACCAGCATTGAATAAAAATAAGCTGACCAATAGGGCATTCCTTATTCTCATAATTTAAGGTTGATTTTTTATAGACGTACACACCTCTTAGGTCATATCGAGAAAATAATGAACCCAGATATGCACAGAACAATGATTATTATAGATTAATATTAAAGGGATATGTTGATGTCAGAAACTAAAAGATAGTCTGACTACGACTTGCCGTATAAGAGCCTTCACATAGTATTTATGCGTCCCCTTGCTCTTGTTTGAGTTTCATGTCTTCTTTCTTCTACATATGATTAATAGGTGTCTTAGGTTATTAATAGAGATTATAAATGAATATCTTTATATATGTCGGCCAGCAAGCTGTCGATATTTTAGGTATCAATACAGATCTATCAGCACTTTACGCTTGCCTTTATTTGCTGTGGATGAAGAGTGATAAGGCTCATACTTCCAAGTCAATACTGTGCTTTTCGAGAGATAATCCAATATCTGAGGCAGTGTTTCATCGTGGAATGTAGCACGATAACGATCGTCCCTATTGGTATGATTACGATAAGAAATATCCACATTGAATCGTCGGCTCAGCGCTTTAAACACCTCATCCAATGTAGCATTGCGGAATATCAACTCGCCTTTACGCCATGCTGTCTTCACTTCTACATCAGTAGTCGACTTCATTGCCTGACAGGTGAGCTTATTATACGAAACATATTCACCGGGCCGAAGTGTCAATTGCTGACCCTTATTGGGCAGAATCACATTCAATCGCCCCTCTTCGAGCGATGTTTCAATGCATTCGCTATCATCGTAAGCCTGCACATTGAAGTGAGTTCCATACACATACACACTCATTCCCGATGGGGTATGCACATAAAAAGGATGTTCTCTATTAGCTTTCACCTCGAAATATCCCTCACCTTGCAGTGCCACTTCGCGCTTATCACCATCAAAAGAAATAGGGTAACGCAATTGGCTACCCGCATTGAGCCATACAACAGAGCTGTCCGGCAACTCAAAACGAACCACTGTCCCATCCAAAGCCTTCACTTCAGCAAAGCGAATATCTGCTTGAGACGATGTAAAATGAAGATATGCCAACACCATTGTACTTAATAACAAAGGTAAAGCCAAGATAGCGGCATAGCGCATAAGTCGTCCAAGCACAACATGGCGACGACTTTGGTGACATCGTTCTTGTAAACGGTCGTAAGCACCAGCCACATCTGTCATCTCCATTGTCACTATATCATCGGCAATAGCATCTGCCTGACGCAGCAACTGTTCCATTTCTATTTCTTGTTCTGTTGTATTCAAAGTTCTTTTCTTTCTTCTTTACCTATAATACAAACAAGTAGTAAAAGAGGGACAGCAAATTCCTATTTTTCCATCTCTTTTTCTCAAATTTCCTTTCATCCACCTTTGTAAAGTCAAACATATATGGGATGATAATCAAATTTCAGAAAATAAAAGCACAAGAATTAGTTATCAAGCCCTGCTTATAGAATCAACTAATCGAATAAAGAAAACATAAAAAAGTCCGAAAGTAATCTTATAAATAAACTTTCGGACTATATAGTTGCGGAGGCAAGACTCGAACATGCGACCTCCAGGTTATGAGCCTGGCGAGCTACCAACTGCTCCACTCCGCGATATTAATAATCAATCCCGTTCCGGATTGCGAGTGCAAAGGTATGACTTTTATTTGAAACAACCAAATATTAACTGAGTTTTTTTCGTTAAAAGGGGTAAAACAAGGCTTAAGATTTGGCTGTATGC
This sequence comes from Prevotella sp. S7 MS 2, assembly GCF_000762865.1. Classification (NCBI taxonomy): domain Bacteria; kingdom Pseudomonadati; phylum Bacteroidota; class Bacteroidia; order Bacteroidales; family Prevotellaceae; genus Prevotella; species Prevotella sp. S7 MS 2. The sequence continues at coordinate 17,791 of NZ_JRPT01000069.1, forward strand.
GAGATTTCTATTACATTTGCACATTACAAAGCGATGTGCAAACAATAGAAACACAGGAGGAATTAATAGATGTCTATATCAAAAACCAGACAGAAACTCGTAGATGTTGCCAGACAACTATTTGCCAAAAATGGCATTGCAAACACGACTATGAACGACATAGCCATTGCTTCGGGCAAAGGACGTAGGACACTTTACACGTATTTTAGTAGGAAAGAAGATGTTTACTCGGCTGTCATAGAGTCGGAATTGGAACGACTATCGGACAAACTGGATGAGGTGGCTGAACTCAAGATTCGTCCTCAAGACAAAATCATAGAGTTGATATACACGCATCTGAGCATGATTCGTGAGACTGTCGTAAGGAATGGTAACCTGCGTGCGGAGTTCTTTCGTAATATTTGGATGGTAGAGAAAGTGAGAAAAAACTTTGATGAAGACGAAATAGAACTATTCCGTAAGGTTTATCAAGAAGGTAAAAACGACGGAGAATTCGACATTGAAGACGTAGAATTGGTGGCCGACATCACTCACTATTGTATCAAAGGGCTGGAAGTTCCTTTCATTTATGGTCGCCTAGGGCATGGATTGACTGAAGAAAGCAGCAAACCGCTCGTAGCTAAAGTTGTCTACGGAGCGCTGGGGAAACTCAAACAGAAATAGGAAACAAGTATTTATTATAACACAATAAAAAATTAAAGCAATGGGATTATTAACAGGTAAGACAGCCCTGATTACAGGTGCTGCACGTGGAATTGGCAAGGCTATTGCCTTGAAGTTTGCCGAAGAGGGTGCTAATATCGCCTTCACCGACCTCGTTATCGACGAAGAGCACGGCGGATTGGCAACAGAGCGTGAGATTGCAGCTAAAGGCGTAAAAGCTAAAGGATATGCAAGCAATGCAGCAAACTTTGCCGAGAGCGAAGAGGTTGTAAACAAAGTGAAAGAAGAGTTCGGCTCTATTGATATTTTAATTAACAATGCCGGAATCACCAAAGACGGTTTGATGTTGCGCATGACAGAGCAGCAGTGGGACGCAGTCATCGCTGTAAACTTGAAGAGTGCATTCAACTTCATCCACGCTTGCGTACCTGTAATGATGCGTCAGCGCCAAGGTTCTATCATCAACATGGCTTCTGTAGTCGGTGTTCACGGCAACGCAGGCCAGAGCAACTATGCAGCTTCTAAGGCCGGTCTTATCGCATTGGCTAAGAGTGTAGCCCAAGAGATGGGTCCCAAGGGTATCCGCGCCAACGCTATCGCTCCCGGATTTATCGACACAGCCATGACTCAAGCTCTACCAGAGAATGTTCGTAAAGAATGGACCAACAAGATTCCATTGCGCCGTGGCGGTACTGTAGAGGATATTGCAAACACTGCTGTTTACTTGGCTTCAGACCTATCTAGCTATGTAACCGGTCAGGTGATTCAGATAGACGGTGGTATGAACATGTAATCAAGTACAATACCGAATAATCAAAAAGCCCAATGCACATCTCGGTAGATGCACATTGGGCTTTTTCTTATGCCTGTATTTCGACTATTCCTCTATTATTCGACCATCTAAAAAGTTCCCACTCTCTTCACTGCAATAAGTAAGCAATGATGCTGTTCGGCCTCTTCAGTAATACTGAAACGTTTTGGCAATATTGCTGCCTCGCCCCTGCAATAAACTGATAACAAACTACTCACTATATTGTAAACAGCAATTTGAGATACGCCAAAGTACTTCTTAAGAGTTTACTCCAATCCTCTAACGTAACGTTGTAGTTCAAATGCCCAAATCTTATACCCCACGGGAGACAGGTGTAATCCATCTACTGAAAGAGAGGCACGCAACTCATTCGTGCCATGACGGACGAACTGCTTAAAAAGGTTGATATATGTAATATGATGTTTTTGGCAATATTGCTTCAACATCTTGTTGATAACAGGAATATCATTAGTCTTCCCATCCAGCGTTTTCCAACGGCCAAAGGATTCGTTGATAGGCAACAGACTCTGGACAAACAATTGGGTTTGAGGAGAGTCGCGACGAATCTGCTCTATCACGGGACAGATATTATCAAACACCTGTCGGGGAGTCAAGTCATGGCTCAAATCGTTGACACCCACCATCAAGAAAATAGCTTTAGGCTTTCCGGGCAAGATCTGTATAAGTCGATGCTTGATACCTATGGCATCATCGCCCGATATACCACGATTCTTGATACGTTTCCCATCTAAACGAGCATTCCAATCACCCCCATTCTCAGTAAGACTATTACCCAACATCACAATTGAAGAGCTATCAATAGGAGTCATACTATCAAACTCCTTAATCCTTTCTGTATAATGTGGGAACGGACTATATTTCACAGATTGAGCTTCCATAGACTGCGAACAGATAGCCATCATGGCAAACAGAAGATATTTAATTCTAGACATTTAAAACTGTTCTAATATTTGTATACGCTTTTCGGTATCGGGATGAGTGCTGAAAAGCGAATTCATGAAACTCATTAAGCCTTGCTCCATCTCATCGGGCTGAATGATAAAGAGTTGTGCCACATCGGCACGCTTGACATCATCAAGCCCGGGATTACCCGAAATCTTCCTTAAAGCAGAAGCCAAAGCGAGCGGATTACCACATAGCTCTGCCCCACCTGCATCTGCCATATACTCGCGTTTGCGCGATATGGCAAAGCGAGTAACCAACGTGAAGAAGTAGGCTATGGCACAACACACGACACCTATCAACATGATGACGATAACGGAAAGGCCATTTTTCTCGCCATTACGACCACTCCGCCCCCCCCCATACCACATCATATTATACATCATTCGCACCACAAGCGACATGACAGTGGAGATGATGCCCACGAAGATTATACTGGTAATAAGCAACTTGGTATCATGATTGCGAATATGAGTAAGCTCATGCCCAAGCACCCCGGCCAATTCTTCGTCGGTAAGGAGATTGAGTAGTCCGGTGGTAACGGTGACCGTGTACGACTTTTTGTCTATACCGCTAGCAAAAGCATTCAATTGGTCATCGTCAACAACATTGATTTGAGGCATGTCCATATTGCAAGTCATACACAAATTCTCCACGATATTATATACACGAGGATTATCACGACGGCTCAACGGACGAGCACCGGTAGCCGCCTGTATCATGCGTACATTGCTATAATAGGCTATGACAAACCACACCAATACTCCTAGAATTACCCAAGGAATAGTCGTTATGAAGTAATAATTGACCGTATCGGCATCTAGTTGGTGCACGACACTCCCATATTCATCATAATAGCCACCACCGAAATAATTTAAGAGGGCAAGGAATACCCAAACCATTCCCAAGATAATTACGGGAAACATGAGCAGCAACAACACACTCAACATGTTGTTACGGCTGATTTGGGTCTGCATTCCTACATACTTCATCGGCCTAGAACTTTACTTCGGGAGCCTTGTCAAGCATAGATCTTTCCTCTTGTGGAACCTCAAACATAGGCTCCTTTTGGAAGCCGAACATCTTGGCAAAAATATTTGAAGGGAATGTTTGGACAGCATTGTTCAATTCGCGTGTTGCAGAATTGAAGAAACGACGCACTGCTGCCAACTTGTTCTCGATATCAGAGAGCTCGTTTTGAAGCTGGAGGAAGTTCTCGTTTGCTTTCAGTTCTGGATAAGCTTCAAGCGAAACTTTGAGTCCGGCTAAGGCTCCTGTCAACGCATTTTCGGCTTGTACCTTATCATTGACAGATGTGGCTCCCATCGCAGCTGCACGGGCTTCCGTAACACGTTGGAACACTTCTTTCTCATGCTCTGCATATCCTTTCACCGTAGCAACCAACTGAGGAACCAAATCATGACGTTGCTTCAACTGCACATCAATGTTAGCAAACGCATTTTCACGATTATTGCGAAGCTTCACTAAGTTATTATAAAGGCTTACACCCCACACTAAAAGTAGTACAACGACTACCACAACAATAATTAATGACATATTCTTATGATTTATAATTTTATCTATTAGATTACAAATATAATGCAAAAGTTGAGGATACGACAGGTTTTTAAGATTTATTAGATTGTTAACGGTATAAAAGGAAAAATCCAGTCAGTAGAATAAATCTATTGACTGGATTTATAGAAATAATGATTTATTTCATGACACTCATAACCTTCTCTAAATATCGCTGCGTTCGCTTGACATTAAAGTGAAGACCACCGTTCCACGAGCGTATAGCTCTCTCGATGTCGTTCAATGGGTTATGTGCAGACTGGAAGAGTAAAAACATCTCCTTGGACTTCGAAACACTGAATCGATCAGACAACTTAAATCTCTTCTTGCTTTTCTTTCTTTTAAGAATCTGATTACATTCAGCTACCAATATCGGTGTAATTTGCATTGCACCAATGGAATTACCACTCTTGGCTTTCGAATCTCCTCTGCTCTCTACTTGAATAATGGCATCCATCACTGGATTCCAATCTACTTGTTTACTGTTAGGTACAACTTTTAAACCATCTGCCGCAAGGGCTGTCATCCGAGATGACGCAAAGATAAGTAAAATTAAAAATACAACTTTGTTTATTCTCTCCATTTTGTTTTGATTATGGAACCTGTGCAAGAGAAAAGCAAAAATGCACGCGAATATGGCTATTGAGAAAAAGCGTTACCAATATCCTCGATTCCGTTAGATACCTTAGCGAATAACACTTCTAATACAACAAAAAGATGTTATCCTTATTCTTATCGGTGCAAAGGTACACAAAACATCTGAGAAAGAAGAAAGAATCATGCATAAAGTGCTGATTATAAAGGCTTTTTATACATTTTCAATAATATTAATGCCATCTTATTTCACGCTTCAAAAGCCCTTTTTAGCAATAATATTAGAACAAAATATTCCAATAATACTCCATATAAAAGCTCAAAAAAGTTACATCTGTAGAGTCAAGTGGTATCAACCAGCAAGTACAAAAGTACATCAGCCGTCTGAGTGTACATAGTTCTCACTTAGAGACCGTTATCTTATATACAC
>NZ_JRPT01000070.1:0-22263 GCF_000762865.1 Prevotella sp. S7 MS 2
CTAAAAATATTAGAGAAATCAATAACGAAAGTGCTTTATATTAATTCGTCAATGGTGTCGTCCCGTTCTTTTGCTCGTCTTTTGCCAGTTGGGCGTAGTTCTTCTCTAATTGCTTATTGAATTCTTCGGGACTTTTTTGATATAGGTTTAGATACTTGTCCATCTCCTTGACTGGTTTCTTGAGAATTTTCTTGTTGGCACTATAGTGATTGAGGGCTGCGATGATGGCATATTTATATAGGTCGAGCGAGAATTCTTTGGTGCCGTTTTTGATGGCATACTCGGCACATCCTGCGGAATAACTGGTAAAGAATGGAATTGCATTTTCTTTGTTGAACATCTTAGCTTCAGCCTCTCCTAGTTTGATAGTAACGAGGTCGGTGGTGATGGTCCAGTTCATAATATACTGCGAGGCATCGCCCATTTGATCGGCCGAGAGGAGATGATGTAGGTAATAATCGCAATATCTGAGCATGTCGTTCTTATGCTTTGTACATGCTTCCACGGTTTTAAATTCCATCATCGGAGGTAGATCTGCCTTGCCGGCTTTGGTCTCTTCGGTGAGCGTCTTGATGCGGTCGGCCAGTTTGTTGGCCTTGTCCATCTCATCGTTCATCTTGTAATATTTCTCTAGATAGGGTACCTCGTCAAGATATTGCTGGGAATGTTCGCCGTAGAGTTGCTTTAATATGCCCAAAGCACGCAATTCGTACTTCACGGCATCGGCATGCAAACCCTCGAAAGAAGAGTTTTCGGCCACGTGCATGAGTATCACTGCCATGTCGTGATTGTTTTCTAGCTTGGTCTCATATATCTTTAATGCTTTCTTGGAATTATCCAATGCTGCCTTCGTATCTTTGGCCGTGCCTTGATACAGAGCCAGATTGTCGAGTAGAAAGGCGTATTGTGCGTCCTCATTGCTGACGTATTGGCCATATATGTCGGCTGCTTCTTGGGCAGTAGCTATGGCCTTTTCCAGTTGGTTGAGACGATACTGGCATTTGCCAAGTTGTACTAGAGACATGGCGTATGTCTTACTATGTGCATTGTTTGCTTCTTTAAAAAGGTTCAGAATCTTCTGCATGACCTCGCCTGCTTGCTTGAATTTCTCTTGTTTGAAGAGTTGGATGTACTCTGGAGCCAATTTGTCGGCAGCCTTAATCTTGGTAGAATCAACAGTATTTTGTGCATTGATGGCCAATGCGCAGAATACCATCAGATTAATAAGGAATAATTTTCTCATGATGATTTGGATTTGATAGATTTCAAATCCAAAGATAAATAAAAAGTATATATAAAAAAAATATTCCCTGAAAAAGATTTCAGGGAATATTTTGATTCACTATCTGTAGATTCTCTAAAGGGATAGAGATACCAGAATATGTATTATTTTACAATCACTTTCTTCGTACTTCCGTCGCTCATCTTTATGATTTGGATGCCTTTAGTAGTTGCGGTTGCACGCTTGCCATCGAGCGTGTAGCGTGCAACTTCTTTTACTTCGGTTTTAGCTACAACATCGTTGATGCCTGTAGTGACCTTGGTGAAGGGCTTCCATAGTGGATGTGCGGCATATTCTTCCGCAGCATCTTTGTCAATAGTTAGCTTGCAATTGGCATATTTAAGATTATGAAACGTGCTCTCGTCAATGGCTGGAGGAGTGATAGCAGCCACACGAAGGTCGGTAATAGGGCAAACAGCGAAAGCTCCTTTGCCTAGCTTCGTGAGGCTTTTGGGCAAATTGATATCCTCTAGTGATCCACATGAGGAGAAAGCATATTCACCTATACGCTGTAGTTTCTCACCGAATACTACTTTTTTTAGTCTACTATTATTAGACAAAGCTTGACTTTCGATTTCTGTTAATGCATCGGGGAGCACGAGTGTTACCAAGCGTGTGCTTACAAATATATTGGTTTTAAGTGTATTTGCCTCTTTCTGTATATTGTCCTTGGTTGCCAGATGGATGGTGTTCGTCTTTATCTATGGTGGCTTTTTTTAGGTCAAGATGGTCAAGGCTTGCCTCTTTTACCTGTTCATCATCGCCATTTAACCCAACCATTTCGCGCAATACACGCATGTCTTCACCGTTGAGAGGCCCCACAACTTTTAAATCTGTAATGGTGAGATAGTTTTCTGGAAGTACTGTTTTGAGTCTTTTTGTTTTGTCAAGTTTAGCAGTAAAGGTTTCTGCATGTGAGCCGATTGCGAGTAAAACGCATAACGTGAGCATGTAAAATTTTCTCATAAACTCTGTTTCTATTAAGGTGGGCTCTAATAATTAGCTTTGTTATAGATAGCAACTGTTTGTAAAATCCAATCCAGTATGTGGCAAAGCGTAATCCATTTATCATTATTTGTTATTGTGGTGGTAATTATTAGAACCCACCTTTGTTAATTACTTATGTCCGTATCCTGAAGTGCCAACCCTCTTTCTAATTCCCAATTGGTATTAAGCATGTGTGATATTAGTTACCTTTATGGGGGAAGTTGCTACTCTTCGACTGCGCACCGGTGCGTATTTTGGCAATACTTGCTCTCCAGTGTACGCCATCTCATTGCTCCGTCTATCTTTATCAATCTATGAATCGTTTCGTTATGTCACCGTAATTTTCAATGCGTCGGTCGCGAAGGAAAGGCCACCAGCGGCGTACATCTTCGCTATGATCAAGGTCAATATCCATGACTATGCTCTCTTCATCGTCGTCGCAAGCACGGTAATGTATCTCTCCTTGTGGGCCGGCAACGAAACTTGAGCCCCAGAACTGGATGCCTTCGGTCTGTCCGGAAGGGTCGGGTTCAAAGCCAACTCGGTTGACTGCCACTACAGGGAGGCCATTAGCAACGGCATGACCACGCATAACGGTAGTCCAAGCTTCGCGCTGTCGCTGCTGTTCTTCAGCCGTATCGCTGGCCGCATAACCTATGGCTGTGGGATAGATAAGCATGTCTGCTCCTTGCAAAGCCATGAGTCGGGCTGCTTCCGGATACCATTGATCCCAACATATTAGTACACCAAGTTTGCCTATAGAGGTTTGGATGGGATGGAAACCGAGGTCTCCGGGGGTGAAATAAAACTTCTCGTAGTAGGCAGGGTCGTCTGGAATGTGCATCTTACGGTACTTGCCGGCGATGCTACCATCGCGCTCTATCACCACAGCTGTATTGTGATAAAGTCCCGGAGCGCGTTTCTCGAAGAGCGAAGTGACGATGACGACACCATATTCGCGTGCCAACCGGCCGTAAAAGTCAGTCGAAGGACCGGGTATCGGTTCTGCTAAATCGAAGTTGGCAACATCTTCTACTTGGCAAAAATAGAGCGAGTTGTGCAACTCCTGTAGGATGATGAGTTGTGCACCGCGGCGTGCCAAGTCGGCTATTTCGGTGGCAATGCGTGCTATGTTGTTCTCAATATCAGCCACATTGTGCTGTTGTAAGAATCCTATTCTGATTTCTCTCATGTGCTATAAAAATAAATGGAGGAATGAATTTAAATGACTCCGATGGGGAATTGCATCGTCAAGCAATGCAGAGAACCGTGTTGTCTAATGACGGTACGGGCGTCTATACCCACTATTTCATGTTCCGGGAAGGCTTCACGGATAGTCTCTATCGCTCTTTGATCGTTGTCCGGTTGAGCATAGGTGGGGCAGATAACAGCCCTGTTGAGTATCACAAAGTTGGCATAAGTGGCTGGCAGTCGCTCTCCATCGTCGTAGATAGCGGTGGGCATAGGTAGCTTTAGCAATCTATAAGGTTCGCCCTCGCTTGTTCGGAGCGATTGTAACTGTTTCTCAAGGGCTTTGAAATCGGCATATTGTTCGTCGCTCTCGTCGTCACACCCTACATATAATAAGGTGTCGTTGGGAGCACATCGCACGATGGTATCTATGTGTCCGTCGGTGTCATCGCCCACCAAATTGCCGTGGTCGAGCCACACAATGCGCTCAGCATGTAGCTGTTGGCGAAGCCGTTGCTCTATTTCGGCTTGTGTAAGCGGTTGGTTACGATGTGGAGCCATGAGACATTGAGAGGTGGTAAATACCGTTCTCGCACCATCACACTCTATACTTCCGCCTTCCAACACGAAGTCGGTGTGGTCTTCAAGCGTTCCTTGGAGGATGCTATGTGCCGACAATTGGCGAGTAATAGTATTGTCTTTCTCCCACAGGAACTTCTCGCCCCATCCGTTAAACTTGTAATCCAACAATACAGGGTGCCCATCGTGCAGGAGTGTGATAGCCCCATGATCGCGTGCCCATGTATCGTTTGTAGGGCATTCGAAGAAGATGACGCGCTCCATTTGTGTGTTAGACAACTTGTTCTCTAGCAATGTTCGCACCTTAGAAGTATTGGGTGAGACAACTAATAGCTTCTCGTGCAGCGTGATGACTTGAGCCATTTGCACAAAGGTATTGGTGATGTCATCTAGATAAGGTAGCCAATCGGTATCTCCATGTGGCCACGTCAATTGGATAGCACTTTGTTCGTACCACTCTGCTGGAAGCGTATATGTAGCGTTCGTATCTGTCATTTGAAATGTATTATGACTGCAAATATAGCGAATTTATTTATGAAAGAGAATAGCTTATAATATAATATGGTGCATATAATAAAACAAAAATCCCTCATTGAGGGATTGATTTCTTTATTTTGGTCCCTCAATGAGGGAATTAGCTAGTTGCAACCATGAATTCCGCAAGCCTTGCCGTCGGTATCGATGTCGGCATTCGGGGCTTTACCTTCATAGGCGTTTTCGAGCAACTGTAGGATTTCGCCTACCGTCTTTGCACCATTTATGTTGAATTGACGGTTCACAACATAGGCTGGAATATACTCGAACTCAATCTTCCATGCGTCATCTTCCTCTTGTTTTACATCTTCTTCGTAACGGTTACTGGTCAATACGGACTGCACCTCTTCGCTGGGTAGGCCGACTTCGGCAGCTGCCTGAATCAATACTTGATGGTTGGCCACATTCTTGGCTTCAATGAAATAAGCGTGGAACAAGGCTTCCAACAACTCAGCACGTTTTCCATATACATCGGCCAAAACGGCTAATCGATGTGCATCATGGGTACTTACTCGTTTAAGATGCTCTATATCGTAGTCAAGTCCATCACCGGCTGCATAGTCTTTCACTTCGTATAGATGCTTTAAAGTCATGATACTTTCGGCATCACCTTTGGCCTTTGCTTCTTCTATTATGGATAGCTCGGTGTCTTTTGGGGCATCAGGATTCAGTTCAAAAGCACGGAATTGCACATTCACCTCGTCGCGATGGATGAAATTTTTCATAGCTTGGGCGAAGCGACGTTCACCGATATAACAGTAAGGGCACGCGATGTCGTACCATATTTCCACGTTTAATTTCTTGTCTTGTTGATTGATTCTTTCCATGATTTCCTCCTTGAAAAGTGATATGATGTACATTATAAAAAAGAAAGGAGCTATTCTGTAGTAGAATAACTCCTTTTCTTGGGTGGACGGTGGGACTCGAACCCACGACATTCAGAACCACAATCTGACGCTCTAACCAACTGAACTACGCCCACCATGTTGCTTTCTTTCTTAAAAGCGAGTGCAAAGGTAGCAGAATTATTTGAACTCGCCAAATAAATCTGCTACTTTTTGCAGAATTATTTTGCAGGAGTCGTTGGAGCCTTAGGAGCAGCAGCCGGTGTACCCTGTTGGCCACTAGCGGCCGGAGCTGTCTGCTGTTGGCTGGCGCCAAAGCCCTGTGTATTGGTAGGATTGGTAGTCTGAGTCTCTGTTGCACTCTGCTCCATAACGCTCTGGTCGGTTGTTGCCTGAGGAGCTACATAGGCACAAACGATGCTGAAGAGAACCATAGCTGCAGCGAGTCCCCAAGTGGTTTTCTCTACGACATCAGTGGTTTTGCGAACACCCATGATGGTGTTTGAAGAGGAGAAATTAGACGATAGACCACCGCCCTTTGACTCCTGAATCAATACGACAGCAACCATGAGGATGGATGCCAAAACTATCAGAATTACGAAAAGTGTGTAAATCATTTTGTTGTTATTTTGTTTTTATTGTTTATTATCAATTTTTCTAAGAATCGTATTTGGTCTGCAAAGTAAGCATTTTTTTTTGGATAATTCAAATCTAAACGCTTAATTATTTCGAGAGCTTTCTCATATCTACCTTGTTTAATATAGATCTTGGCCAGTGTTTCGGTGAAATATCCCTCATCGGTAGGACTCGATTCGTCATCAGAAGTGTCTTCTATCTCAGGTACGAATTCCGGTTCTTCTTTCAGTTGAATTTTCCCTTTTTCATTATTAATGAAGTTATCGATGAGGCTTTGGCCTCGTAATTGGGGCTTATCCTCGCCCTCGACAATGTGTTCTTCTTCCGTTTCTGTCTCCAATAAGTAGGCCACGTAGTCCACAGCTGCGTCGGCCGGAGTGGGTTTGCGCTTTGCTTTCCTGTCGGTCTCCTGTTCTTTTTCCGAGGGGATGGAATCCAAGAAACTGTCGATAAGTGCTGTGGTGCGGTCTTCCAAAGGCTGCTCTTCTTGTTTGTTTTTAGCTGTGAGAGCCGACCGTTGAGGGCGAATTTTGTAGTGAGTGGCCTCAATCATGTCGAAAATTTTGCGACGGTCGGTCATATAGAGAGCAGCACTACGCAATTCTTCGTCGAAAGTTGCATCGTGTAGTAAATAGAGATTCTGCAACATCAGCAGACGTGCGGTCTGGTAATAGGGGTGTAGTGCCAGCAGACTTCGGAGATCGTAGAGGGTCTCCTTGTCCATCAGTTCCGGATGTTGTATGAGCTGTTGAATTTCCATTTCTATTTTTCGCAGTGCTGTCTTTGGCGCTTTGAGCGTATAAGACAACTGTGCTTTCCTTATATGATATTACCAGTTGGCTACTGTTGCGTTGAATATTTGTTCAGTTATGTCTTCAATCATCTGTGTTACTAGTTCCTCTTGTACCGAGTTCAAGCTTCGTGTAGACTCGTAAGTGGCGGTAGATGTGAACGAACGTTCAAAGTCTTCGTGATGGTTCACACGGTTTGTAAAGCGTACATTCACCGTGATAGACAATTCTACTTGGGCTGATTTACCTTCGCTTGATACCGATTTGTTGCGCTGGTTGTATTGCGAAATCTCACCTTCTATCTTCAAGTCGCCGTTGCGTTTCACTTGAATGAGGCGAGTGTGGTCGGCAAATTTATCTTTCAGTTTGTTGTTGAACATCGACGCCATAGGTCCCCACACGTAGCTACTACGAATAGGGAACTCGACGATCTGAATGGTCTTGGTCTTCGTATAGTCGATGCTCGAACCGTTAAACTTGTAACTGATGGAGCATGCGGAGAGCAATAAAGCCATGCATAGCGTGATGGCTGCTGCCTTTCGAGGGTGTTGTAAACTATTTATTGCTTTCCAAACCATATTGTTTGATTCTTCTATAGAGTGTTCTGTCGGATATTCCTAGTTCTATGGCAGCCTTTTTTCGGTTGCCTCCATTGCGCTCCAAGGCTTTCTCAACCATCTGTCGGCCAAGGTCGCTCAAGTTCAAACTCTCCGGTTCTTCTATCTCTTCGGCCACCGCTTCTTCTGCCGCCGTGCCTCTAGGAGCTGCTACCACGGGATAAGGTGTGGCTGTGGCGGGTATCAATGGAGCGTCGTTTACGGGTAGTGTACTATTGAATCCGCCTGCTCCGGCTAGATGGTGGAGCTCGTCGAACTGCTTGCGCAGGTTGTTCATGTCGCGACGTAGGTCGCCCACATTGCCCCGTAGCTCGTACAATATCTTATAAAGTATCTCGCGTTCGCTCTCGTATGAGTGTGCACCGGGCTTGGCTATGGTGGCCAACTGCGTACTCTCCACATCTTGGGGAATAAAGTGTAGCAGGGTCTCTTCGTCTATTTCGCGCTTCTCACTGAGTATAGACATCTGCTCGGTGATGTTTTTGAGCTGGCGGACGTTGCCCGGCCACTTATATTTGAGCATGATTTGTTTGGCTCCGTCGGTCAGTGTTACCTTGGGAAGTCGATACTTCTCGGCCATTTGCATGGCAAACAAGCGAAACAACAAAATAATGTCTTCGCCACGAGAGCGTAGTGGCGGCATTTGAATAGGAATGGTGTTCAAACGATAAAATAGGTCTTCGCGGAAGCGACCCTCGCTCACTGCCTTGCGCATATTTACGTTGGTGGCTGCCACAATGCGTACATCCGTCTTCATAATTTTCTGTCCGCCCACGCGAATATATTCTCCTGTTTCGAGTACGCGTAGCAGTCGAGCCTGTGTGGCAAGCGGCAGTTCACCCACCTCATCAAGGAAGATGGTACCCTTGTTGGCCGTACCGAAGTAGCCTTCGCTTTCGCCTATGGCTCCTGTGAACGAACCTTTCTCGTGTCCGAACAGCTCGCTGTCAATGGTACCTTCGGGAATTGAACCACAGTTGATGGCGAAATACTTCTCTCGGCGACGCGGAGAATTGTCGTGAATCACGCGTGGTACAATCTCTTTACCCACACCGCTTTCACCTATTATCAATACGCTCAAGTCGGTAGGTGCCACCTGTAGGGCGACATCTAAGGCTCTGTTCAATCCGTCGCAGTTGCCGACGATATTGTAACGTTGCTTTATCTTTTGCAGTTCGGATGTATTCATTGGATGACAAAATTACGCATTTTATTCCAAAGGTCTGTAATTTTGGCAGTTTATTTATCTATTTTTAGGTAACAATCTTGTGTAGGTAAAGGTGACAAACTAAAAAACTCATCATGCTGCATAGCCGAGGCAATGTTGCTGCCGAGCCCATGCAGCATTGCTGAAAAGCCGAGACAGCGATGCTGAGGAGGCGCTGCAATAACCTCACCCCAGCCCTCTCCCAAAGAGAGGGAGAATATTTAGATTTACAAGTGGACGAGTTGAGATTTCTGTTTTTAAGTCTTTGAGTTGATGAGTTCTTTGTTTTCTTTCTCTTTTGGGGAAGGTTCGGGGTGGGGGTTATAGCACAGGAGACGGTGTACACACCATATTTACAAAGCTAATAAAAGAGCTTTTGCCAGTCTGTAAGGGTGAATGCCGTTAACATAATCCTGCCGACGAGTTGTCAATAAAGTTTTGTAGAGTTGGCATGATAATCATTTTTTATCTTTAACTTTGCATACAGTATCATTTGCTATTGGTAATGTTAGAGATAAAAGATCCATCGCTGACGCTTGGTGGCCGCGAGTTGCTGAGTCCTCACCACTCATTCATCGTGTATGAGGGGGAGATACTGTGTGTCACAGGTGGCGAGGGGAGTGGTAAAACGACGCTGTTGCGTGTGTTGATGGGATTGCAACCGCTTGATAGGGGATTTGTGAATACCGATGGAGATTTGCTTGATGAGCGGTCGGCACCGTATTTACGTAGAGAGATGGGGTATGTTCCGCAATATTTGGATTTACCCGATGAGACGGTGGAGCAGTTGATAGAAGAATATCTCTACATGCAGGTGAATGCTTCCCACCGCTTGAATCAAGACCATGTGTTGGCACAATGGCGAGCCATGGGCATTGATAAGGCTTATTACCAGAAGCGTGTGAAAGATGTGCCACGCGGCATGTTGCAATGGATCATGATAAGCCTTATCGCAGTAACGAAAAAGAAATATGTGCTTGTAGACGAATGGGACGCATCGTTGAATCGTCAGTTGGTGATGATGGGATTGCGGCAGATGGCTGATAATGGGGCTGCCGTGGTGGTCGTAAGCAACGATGGAACCATCTATTCGGGCTGTCAGAAGCATGTGGCATTGAGTGAATGGAGATAGAGTAAACGAGATATAATATTGTAAGAAATGGCTATAACGATAGGAGGAATGATTTTTGGATTGGTATTATTGTTGATACCACTGTTCGTGATATACCAATTTAATTTGGGATTGATGCGTCAATTGGCAGTATCGGTGGGCAAGATGATAGTCTATGTAGGGCTGCTGGGCGTTTTTGTCAATGTACTGATGAAGTGGAACAGCGTTACGTTGAATATCCTTTGGGTGCTCTTGGTGGCGGTATTGGCATCGGCATCGGTTTTGACGCGGGCTAAATTGAGTGTAGCGCGATTCATAATTCCTACTTCCATCGGGCTGTTTACAGCTGCTATCGTGGTGGGGGTGTATTTTGTTTTCCTAGTTTTGAATTCGCAGAGTCCGCTGAGTGCGCAGATATTCTTACCATTGACGGGATTGCTTTTGGGTTCAATGCTCGAAGTAAATGCTAAAGCACTACATATATATTATATAGGTATAAGAAACCATCATCAGCTTTATGACTATCTGTTGGGTAATGGAGCCACGCATGGTGAGGCCGTGAACTACTTCATTCGCAGGGCTTTACAACGCAGTTTGACACCTTGTCTCGCTCAGATGGGGCTGCTCGTGGTGGCTCATGCACCTGTAATGATGTGGATGTTGTTGCTAGCCGGCGTCGATACATGGACGGCTGTAGGACTCGAAGTCCTCGTGCATGTGGCAGCGTTGGCGGGTGTTTGCATCTCGATGGTGGTAACGTTGTTTGTGGCTCGCAAGTATGCCTTCGATGGATATGGCCGTTTGAAGAATGTGGCATAGAGCCTCTCATGTTGTAATTTGAATCCGATGAAAAGATATTTATTGAGTATATACGCCTTTGTAGGCATCTCTTTGTTGTGCGGTTGTCAGTTTGGTAAGGCAGGACATAGGCAGTTGATGCCCGGTATCAGCAAGGATAAAGAGGCATGGGCGAGCAATGAAAGGGTAGAAGAGGAAGTTGAAAGGAAAGTAGGAAGTGAGCCTGTAGTGGTTGATACTGGCATGCTTATACAGAAAACTCCAGTCGGTTTACCTGCTCAGATACTCCATCGGACGGGCTATGTGGTGTCTTATAACCCGGAAACGCGTATTCCTAACTGGGTGGCATGGGAATTGACGGCCGACCATACAACGGGGCCTTACAAGCGTAAAGGAATCGAATTTCACTCTGATGATGAGGCTGAAGGGCCGCGAGTAAATACGTATGACTATGCACGTTCGGGCTATGACCGTGGTCACATGTGCCCTTCGGGCGATAATAAGTGGAGCAGGCAGGCGCAGGAAGAATCGTTCTTACTGACCAATGTGTGTCCGCAAAACCATCAACTCAATACCGGTGACTGGAATGAATTAGAAATGCAATGCCGGCGATGGGCACAAGAATTTGGTCGTGTGTATGTAGTTGCCGGACCAATTCTGTTCGATAAGAAACATAAGACGATTGGTCGGAACAAGGTAACTGTGCCTGAGGCCTTCTTTAAAGTGGTTCTGTGTATGGAGGGAACGCCTAAGGCTATCGGGTTTGTTTATCGCAATGAGAGTGGAAACAGACCCAAAGGAGACTACGTAAACTCCATCGATCAAATAGAACGAATTACGGGTATTGACTTTTTCTCGGCTTTGCCCGATGATATTGAGGCCAAAGTGGAGAAGGAAGCCGACCTAAATGAATGGTAAATATTAAAACTTGTTAACTATAATTGGTTGGAGTTGATAATGTAAATAAAAAACTGTATCTTTGCCATTCGCAAAGTGCTGAATATGAAAATAAAACAGGTGGTTGATGCCCTTGAACGATTCGCGCCTCTGCCCTTGCAAGAAGACTACGATAATGCCGGCTTACAAGTAGGATTAACAGAAGCGGAAATTTCAGGGGCTTTATTGTGTCTAGACGTTACGCCCAAGGTTGTTGACGAAGCCATAGCGCTTGGTTGCAATCTCATAGTGTCTCATCATCCCCTTATTTTCCATAAACTGCGCTGCTTGACAGATGAAAACGAGGTGCAATTGACGGTTCGTAAGGCCATCGAAAATCACGTGGCTATCATGTCGATGCATACGAATATAGATAGCGCTATGGGTGGTGTAAACTTCAAGATTGCGCAGAAAATGGGGCTTGTGAACCCTGTCTTCTTCGGTAAAACGAAGACCGTTGATGGAGTAGATGGTGGTGAAGGCGTTGTAGCGGAATTTGAATCACCGGTGGCGGCAGACGATTTGGTGTTGCTCTTGAAACGTACTTTCGATGTGGAATGCGTGATGTGCAATCAATTATTACGCCGTCCTATCAAGCGAGTGGCTATCTGTGGTGGTGCAGGCTCGTTCTTGTTGGACGATGCTATAGCCGCGGGAGCTGATGCATTCATTACCGGTGAGATGCACTATCACGAGTATTTTGGGCATGACCAAGAGATACAAATTGCTGTCATCGGTCATTATCAGAGCGAACAATATACCAACGAAATATTTAAATCAATCATAGAGGAGGCGTGTCCGGGAGTAGTTTGCTATCTCGCAAAGACGAATACGAATCCTATAATTTACTTATAATATATGGCAAAGAAAGATCCTACAGACTTGTCAGTAGAGGAAAAGCTGAAGACCCTCTATCAGTTGCAGGCCACATTGAGTGGTATTGATGAGAAGAAAGCGCTCCGTGGAGAGCTTCCACTCGAAGTTCAGGACCTCGAAGATGAGCTAGAAGGCTTGAATACTCGCGTTGAAAAGATAGAGTCAGAGATACGCGAATTCAAGGACGCAATGGCTCAAAAGAAAGAAGAAATTGCTAAGGCTGAAATTAGTGTAAACCGTTATCAGGAGCAACTTAACGATGTTAAGAACAATCGTGAGTACGATACATTGACCAAAGAGATTGAGTTTCAGTCGTTGGAAATCGAACTTTGCAACAAGAAAATCAAAGAGGCTCTCATCAAAATCGAGGAAAAGAAGGCCGGTTTGGAGCAGACTCAAGCTTTGATTTCAGAACGTGAGGCCGATTTGGAGCATAAGAAGAGCGAGTTGGAAGAAATCATGCAAGAGACTCGTGAAGAAGAAGATAGACTGAAAGCAAAAGCAAAAGATTTGGAAACAAAGATTGAATCACGTCTGCTTTCTAGCTTCAAGCGTATTCGTAAGAATGCCCGTAACGGTCTTGGAATCGTGTATGTACAGCGCGATGCTTGCGGTGGTTGCTTCAATAAGATACCGCCACAGCGCCAGCTTGACATCAAAATGCACAAGAAAATCATCGTTTGCGAATATTGCGGACGTATCATGGTTGACCCGGAATTGGCAGGTGTAAAGCCTGAGCATGCAGAAATGGAGGAGAAACCGAAGCGTAAGCGTGCCATCCGTAAGACCAAGAAAGAGGAAGAAGAGGATTAATTAGTTCTCTATAAGGAAGGGTATTGGTATACAATGATACCCTTTTCAAATGAAAAGACATAGGATTTAGCGATGTATCTATGCCGATATTCGGCTGTTATGGAAGCATTGGTAAATCTTATGTCTTTTTGTTTTTATACGCGATTTACAATCCACGAGCCTTGTAAATCTTTTCTTTAGCCTCGTTTATTTCCTGTAATTTTATCTCAGCCGCTTTACGAATATCCTCTCCGAGGGCTGCCACGCGATCAGGATGATGCTTGAGTGCCATCTTGCGGTAGGCTGCTTTTATCTCCTCATCGGTGGCATGAGGAGTGATACCCAATACTTGATAAGCTGCATCGAGATTGTTTTTGCCGATGTTGAGCAGCGAGTTGATATCTTCGTGATCCATACCGAGCTGCCTACCCATGAATCGAATAGCCTCTATTTCGGCTGTTACGACACTGCCGTCTGCTTGCGCTATCATCAGCAAAAAGTGGAGTAGTTGCAATCGTTGGGCGTAGTCCATGTTCATGGCAATCTGTCTGCACGAGTCGGCGATGATGTTTCGATAAGCAATATCGCCCATTTGTTTCTGCTGTTCAAACAGTCTTCGCATGATTTGGTCGCCTTGTTGTACGGCAGACTCGCCGAAATTCTGGCGTAGGAAGTTGCGTACCAACTCCATTTCAGAGTGCATTACCTTGCCATCGGCTTTCACCTCGTACGATGCAAGTACCAATAATGAGAATAGAAAGGAGTTTCGTTGTCCCTCATACGACTGTTGATATGCGTGTTGATGAGCTGAATGTTGCTGGTCGTTCGTGTACCTCGGTTCGTTATCAGGCGTATTGACAGCGTCCAATCCGGCATCGAAGAGGGCGCCAAGTGCAAATCCTGCGAGTGCACCGAGCGGTCCCGCGTTGATAAAACCAAGAAATCCTCCTATCCATTTTCCTATTGCCATAGTGTGTTACGATTGTTGTAAGTAAATCTGAGTGGCATTTTCAAAGTGCTTACTCGTTGATGTTGTTGTATAATAAGGTTGTCATTGACAACTGATGGAGTGAGTGCAAAATGTATGCCATTTGTTGAAAATTGTATCATATTGCCCGAAGTAAAGCTCATAGAGGTTTTGAAAGTGAATAAAGGTAGACTACCTTGCAATTTCAAAGAAATGTGCAAAGTGAGTTTAATAATCAAAAAAAATAAACTAAGATGGTGAGATGTGTCAAATATTTACTAATTTTGTCGGTCATGTTAGGTATTACCACTGTATGAAGTGGATTTAAGGTAATTAAGTTTTAGCGGAAGATGGCAAAGTATAATATCAAAGAAAAAAAAGAGAAGAAAGCGGCTTACCGCACGTACATGAATCCCGATGTAAAGGACGATTTGTATGAAAAGATTCGTAATAAGATTGTATTGGAAGCTAAGTATAAGGATAAGGCTTACAGCGCAAGGCAACTTGCCAGCGATCTTGCTACCAATGTAAGGTATATTTCGGCAGTATGTGCTGATCGTTTTCATATGAATTATTGCGAATTAGTGAATTCTTATCGCATTAACGAGGCCATGAGTATTTTGGCAGATAGGCGTTATGCCAAGTTGAGAATGGAAGATGTGAGTGAGATGGTAGGATTCTCTAATCGTCAAAGTTTTTATAGTGCATTCTTTAAGTTACAGGGCAAGACTCCTCGTCAGTATAAGAAGGAGTTTTTGAAGGTAGAACCTGCGGCTGAAAAGAAGCAGGGGCGTCGTGGTAGACCGGCTAAACAGGCGGTCTAAGTACGGACGGAAAGTATTAATAAACAGCATCAAGGGCATGGCCGACGGATTTGTCGGTCGTGCCCTTTTCTTTTTATGTTACTTGTAATAAAAAGCGATTGGAAGAGAACACTTATCAACTTATTTTGCTATATTTGTGAAGTTATTAAAATATGCGACTATGAGAAATGTTGATATTCTTTGTGCTAAGGCTATGAAATTGGCCGGTGAGAAGCATCAAGGGCAAACCGATAAAGGGGGAGCTAAGTATGTGGAGCATGTGAAACGTGTGGCTGCTCGCTGCTATGCGGATGAAACGAAGATTGTAGCGTGGCTTCATGATCTGCTGGAGGATACGGATGTGACGCCTGACTATTTGCTTTCGATGGGATTTCCGCAAGAAGTTGTAGACGATGTTTTGGCTGTGACTCGGCAAGAAGGAGAGAGTTATGCTGATTTCATTTTGCGAGTAGAGCAGTCTGAACGGGGCAAAGAGGTGAAGATAGCCGACTTGGAAGACAACATGGATATACGTAGATTGAACGATTTATCAGAAGAGGATTGCCGGCGATTGCGCAAATATTTGCATAGTTGGAGGTATCTTCGAGGCTTGGAAAAGGATACCAGTAAGATATTAGATTAGTACTCTTGTTTTGCTGCAAGGGGATGTCAGCATCGCTGCGAAGCCTCGCCAGCGTTTTTGCAGTGGTTTGGCAGTGATACTGATAAGCCTCTGCAGTGAGTGAAGAGTTAGGAGTTTATCCCATTTCTGTGTACATCGGTATGTCTTGAAGGAAGACATATCGGTGATTTTTGTAGTCCATTTTACAGCAATAATGTTGTAAGCCATTGCTTACAACGAGGTAATCTACATGTAGAATGAGATTGTAAACGGATATTTGGTCGAATACTTTCTGTGTGAGCGTAATATGGGGTGCTTTGTATTCTACAATCATACGCGGGTGTAACAACGTGTCGTATAATATGCTATCTGCACGCAATGTCTTGTTACCTACGTTGAGTTTTACCTCGTTGGCCAGCAGGGTAGTGGGGTAACCTTTGTGTTCTATTAGAAAATGTACGAAGTGTTGTCTCACCCATTCCTCCGGTGTCAAGGCTACATAGCGGCGTCTGAGCAGGTCGAAAATGGTCGGCTTGTCTTGTGTGCCCGACAATTTTATGGGGTATGGAGGCAGGTTTAATGGAATCATTTTCTTAACTTTGTGGATAACTACGACAAAGTTAAGTAAAAAATGGCTGAAAAACGACAAACAGGAATTTCTTATGAAACATTGATGCGTGACCTCGTGGCTCGCAAATTTTCACCTATTTATATATTGATGGGCGATGAATCGTTCTATATAGATAAGATAGCAGACTATATAGCCGACCACGTATTGCAGCCGGAAGAGCGTGATTTCAACCAAACAGTGGTGTTTGGAGCTGATGTTACGGGTGCTCAGGTGGTTGATTTGGCAAAAGGTTATCCCATGATGGCGGAATATCGAGTGGTCATTGTGAAAGAGGCTAAAGATATGAAAGGTGCAGATGCACTGGAAAAGTATGTGGAAAAACCTGTGAAGTCGACCATTTTGGTGCTCTGTCATAAGAATGGGACGCTTGACCGACGTAAGAAATGGGTAGGGAAAGCGGAAGCTGCCGGTGTAGTTTTTGAAAGTAAGAAGTTGAAAGACTATCAGCTTCCCGGTTTTATCACTTCGTACTTGTCGGCTAGGAAAGCAACGATTGAACAGAAAGCGTCGCAGATGATTGCCGATCATGTGGGTGCTGACTTGCATCGTTTGACTTCGGAATTGGATAAAGTGTTAATTTCTCTTTCGGCTGATGATAGGAGAGTGACCCCTGAAATTGTTGAAAGAGAAATTGGAGTGAGCAAAGATTTCAATGCATTCGAGTTGAAAAATGCTATCATAAATCGTGACATTTATAAAGCAAATCAAATTATTAATTATTTTGACAAAAACCCTAAGTCTGGTTCACTCTATGCTTTCTTGCCATTACTGTTCTCTTTCTTCGAAAATTTAATGATTGCTCACTATGCTCCAAACAAAACTAATGAAGGAGAGTTAGCTCGACATTTAGATCTTAGGAGTATGTGGGCAGTGAAAGATTACCTCGCTGGTATGAGAAATTATACAGCGATGAAAACTCTCCAGATAATTTCTAAAATAAGAGAAATAGATGGTAAAAGTAAGGGATTGGACAATCCAAACACCTCTGCAGGTGACCTGATGAAAGAGCTTATTTTCTATATTTTGCACTAAAACGGTCATTTTTATCTCTTATTTTCTCTAGAATGAGTGCTCTTCAAGAGCACTTTTTTTATGCCTAAATGCTTTGTTATAGGGGATTTAGGTCTATTTTACCCCCTCTGAAAATCGCATATATGTAGCTTTTCGGCCACTTGTTAGGAATATGGCAGCCACGCTTGTTTTGTCATATTTACCCTCTTGTATCTTTTTTATTCACGTTTGTTTGCATTTAGAAAGCTGTATAGGATGGTCGTTATTTAGATTTTGAAATCTAAATATGTAAACATAAGAGAATAAGAATGATTGTTTTATATTGTAAATTAGATTTGTTGATACGAATATATGAATTAAAATATATAAATATATGTATGTATACAAATATTTATTCGATGCATTTATATTGATTATAATGTGTTGATAACTAGTTATTTATGTATTTGTAATAAACTAAATGCCATGAAGTTTATGCGAAATATTGGGCTATATAGGATGTAATATACACTATTTAAACTATGTTACAACTGTAAGTTGTTGTATATCATATAATTATTTGTTTATATTAAATAGAAAATTTGCTAATTAATACTAGATTCAATTTACAATATACAAAACCGAAGTATACCCTAGGCAATCATGGTATTGAAATTTGAATATTTAAAAATACAAATATTAAATTTAGACTTTAAAAAACTATATTAGACTGTTGGTGATGTGTTTTTTTTACTTTACCTTTGTAAAGTTAACGTCAATGCCCTATTTTGGGGGCTTACTCACCAAATTGAAGCAATTATGAAGGATAGAATTAGGAATATTATGGAGAGTCGAAAAATGACTCAACAAGAATTTGCAGAATTTATTGGGATGTCTCCGGCATCGTTGAGTAGTATTTTTAATGGACGTACTCGTCCGACACTCAATATTGTAGAAGCCATCAAAAATAAAATTCCCAGTATCTCTACTGATTGGTTGATGTTTGGTACTGGGACGATGTATGAATCAGAGAGCAGTAATGTTGAACAGTCAAAGGAGGAAACTCACTCCTCCACTGCTAGTGGTATGTTGGATTTTTCGGCTCAGGGTGAAATTCCAACACCTGATCTCTTTACCGATACGTCTGCTCAACGTGTGCCTAAAATGACTCCAAATCAAGCTAAAAATATTATTAATATTCTTGACAAAAAGACTCGTAAAATAACAGAAATAAGAATCTTTTTTGACGATAAGACATGGGAGACGTTTGTCCCTAAGGAATAGTTGATTTATGACTTTTGCTATTTGCACCTTATTATATATATAAGTGTAGAATTCAATCTGAATATTTTGATTTGGCTTTAAATTAAGTTATCTTTGCAGATACATACCAAAAGCATCGATGAAAAAATACGTTTTAGACCTTCGGGTTTCTTCTGTAGAGGCTTTGAGCGATAAGCATGTGCTTATTAAATTGACTGCTTCACAGGCTTTACCTGATATGCTTCCCGGACAATTTGTTGAAGTTCGTGTAGACAATTCGCCTTCTACATTTCTTCGGCGTCCTATTTCCATTTGTTTTGTAGATAGAGATAGCAATGAGTTGTGGCTTCTAGTGGCTGCCATAGGCGACGGAACACGTCAATTAGCGCGTCTGAATACAGGTGATATGGTGAACTGTGTATTGCCGCTTGGTACCAGTTTCTCTATGCCGGCATCTGCTGATAAGAAGGTGTTGTTGATTGGTGGCGGTGTGGGGGTAGCCCCGTTGCTGTTCTGGGGAAAAGCATTGAAGGATATGGGGTGTGAGGCTACGTTCATTCTAGGCGCTCGTTCTGCGAAAGATGTGTTGCTTCTAGACGAGTTTAATAAGTATGGGCGTGTGTGTGTAACGACCGAGGACGGCTGTATGGGAGAGCGAGGTTTTGTGACCAATCATTCTGTCTTGGTGGCTGAAAAGTTCGACCAGATTGGTACGTGTGGGCCAAAGCCTATGATGTTGAGTGTGGCTCGATATGCCCATGAGCATCAAATTATGTGCGAAGTATCGCTAGAAAACCAGATGGCTTGCGGTCTTGGAGCGTGTCTTTGTTGTGTAGAGAAGACCGATGAAGGCAATGTATGTGTGTGCAAAGAAGGTCCGGTGATGAATATTAATCGATTATTATGGCAGCTTTAGGAGTCAAGATAGGTGGTTTGTCGCTGAAGAATCCGGTGATGACGGCTTCCGGAACGTTTGGTTATGGGGTTGAGTTTGCTGATTTCGTACCGCTCAATGAACTTGGTGGTATTGTGGTAAAAGGGACGACTTTGGTCCCTCGTGAGGGCAATGATTATCCTCGTATGGCCGAAACTGCGATGGGTATGCTCAACTGTGTGGGGCTTCAGAACAAAGGGGTGGACTACTTTTGTGAGCATATCTATCCTGAAATTAAGGATATTGATACCAATATGATAGTCAATGTGAGTGGCAGTTCACCGGAGAATTATGCTGAATGTGCTGCTCGTCTGAACGATTTGGAGTGTATTCCGGCGATAGAGTTGAATGTAAGTTGCCCCAATGTGAAAGATGGAGGGATGGCTTTCGGTACGACATGTGCCGGTGCTGCCAGTGTCATAAAGGCTGTGCGTGAGGCTTACCATAAACCTATTATCGTGAAACTTTCGCCCAATGTGTCGAATATTGCGGACATTGCGCGTGCTTGTGAAGCTGAGGGAGCCGATAGTGTGTCGCTTATCAATACACTCATGGGAATGGCTGTGGATATAGAAAAGCGTAAACCGCTGTTGAGTATTCGTACCGGTGGACTCAGTGGGCCGGCTGTAAAGCCCGTTGCTTTACGTATGGTGTACGATGTATATCATGCAGTAAAGATTCCTGTAGTGGGAATGGGAGGCATCTCTACGGCCAAAGATGCGATAGAATTTATGATGTGTGGTGCTACGGCGGTGGAGATAGGAGTGGCTAACTTTATCGATCCTGCTGTCACAATCAAGGTGCGTAATGGTATTGAAGCGTGGCTTGATGAGCATGGTATTGCTGATGTGAATGAGATAATTGGCGCAATAGAATAAAAAAATGAGGGTGGCTTATGAGCCACCCTCAACCAACACAAAAACTAAACTAGACTTTACTAAACACATTATTGGAATCTCTCGATTCCGCAAATTGTTGTTGTAAATTTCATATAATTTTGTAGATAAAGCCTTGTAGTAAGGTCTTTTTTCTTCGCTTTTACCATTTAACGGCGCGATTCAGTAGATAGTTGTCGAGTAAAACCATGGCGGTCATGGCCTCTACGATAGGTACTGCGCGTGGTAAGACGCATGAATCGTGACGTCCACGTACGTCAAGTATCGCAGCATTTCCTTGTTTGTCCACTGTATTTTGCGGCATTAAGATAGTTGCAACAGGCTTGAATGCCACTCTAAAGTAAATGTCTTGGCCGTTGCTGATACCACCTTGGATGCCACCACTACGGTTGGTTGCAGTAGTAATTTGGTCATCGACGTTGATGAATTCGTCGTTTTGCTGACTTCCTCGTGCCGATACGCCATTGAATCCTTCGCCATATTCAAAACCTTTGACAGCATTGATAGTGAGCATGGCACCCCCTAATTGGGCATGGAGTTTACCAAATTCGGGTTCTCCCAATCCTATGGGGCAACCCTTTATCATGCATGTGATGATGCCGCCAACGGTATCTCCTTGTTTTTTAACGCTTCTAATGAGTTCTTCCATCTTTGCAGCTACCTCTTGGTCGGGACACCTTACAGGGTTGTCTTCAATCTTAGAGAGGTCGTATTTGCGATAGTCTCTGTCCAAAGCAATGTCGCCTACCTGCGAAGTATAGGCTTTGATGTCGATGCCCAGTTGCTTGAGAGCAAGCTTGGCAAGCGCTCCTCCAACGACTCTGGCAAGTGTGATACGAGCCGAAGAGCGCCCTCCGCCACGATGATCTCGATTCCCATACTTGTTGTAATAGGTGTAATCTGCATGTGAAGGACGGAAAAGATTGCGCATATTGTCGTAATCTTTGGAGTGCTGATTGCGATTACGAACCTCAAAACCAATCGGAGCACCGGTCGATTTTCCCTCAAATATGCCACTTAAAAACTCTACTTGGTCGAATTCTTTGCGGTCGGTAGTAATCTTGCTTTGTCCCGGACGGCGTCGATTGAGTTCGTTTTGGATAAACTCAAAGTCTATCTCTATACCGGCCGGAAAACCGTCTATGATACCGCCAACAGCGATACCGTGGCTTTCACCAAATGTGGTGAGGGTGAAAATATTTCCAAAAGTATTTCTCATATTGCTTTGAATATGATGGGGGTGTGACTATTCATCATGATGATGGCAGCTGCATTCACCATCGTGATGGTGCTTTCCACAGCATCCTTCACCGTGTTCATGGTGATGCCCACAGCCACCTTCGCCATGTTCATGGTTGTGATTGCAGCTTCCGCAGTTACATCCTTCACCACTCAGGCGATTGATCATGCCTTCAATTTCTTCGTTTGTAGCTTCGCGTGATTCTACTATGTGCCCCTTGAAGTTGAGTTGCTTGCCGGCAAGAGGATGATTCAAATCCATCTTTACGGTTGAATCTGTAATCTCCAATACATGTCCCATGAATCTGTTTCCATCTTCATTCTGTAGTGGAACAATTGCATCTACGAAGATATTCTCATGGTCGAAGTGTCCATTAATGCTGAAAATGCTCTTATCTAAGTCCAATACACGCTCTTCTTCGAACTCTCCGTAAGCTTCATCGGAAGTGAGGGTGAAATCGAATTCAGCTCCTTTTTCCAAGTCAATTACAGATTTCTCAAACTTATCAAGCGTGACACCGAATCCGCTAATAAATTGGAATGGTTTCCCTACGGTGGCTTCTTCTACCATTTCTAGCTCTTCGCCGTCGATGGTTGTTAGCTTGTATGCAACAGCAATATACTTGTTGTTATTTTCCATTTTCTAATATATAATTAATAATATGGGTATAATGGTACAAAGGTACAAATAAAAAACGAGATAAGCGATGGTGCTTATGCAAACTTACAGAATGAG
>NZ_JRPT01000071.1:0-21743 GCF_000762865.1 Prevotella sp. S7 MS 2
CTCGATATTCATGTTTACCGGTAGTGGGTATCATCACAACGCGTTTAAAATCTAATTCTCCTTCATACCATCCTAGACGCTCTTCTGTCAAACGTGTCATTGCCGTAGCTGCTAAATCTCTCTTTTCAGCAACCGGGCCGGCAGGTATCGGACGTAAAGCTTTCTTCTGTTTGAAATCAGCCATCGTTGCCGCTGTAGTCTTAATGATAATGAAATAAACGCGTTGACGAACCTTATAACGTTTAGGATAGAAAACATCACTTGCTGCATAATCACGGATATCAGCCTCCAATTCCTCATTCATCCCTATTTCGCGGATGGAACTTAAAAAATCAATAGCCTCATCAACACTGGTAGCCAATAGTTCTTTATCGAAATATCTTAAATATAAATTCATTGTGGATTAGTATGTTTTCCTTAAAAACTGAGCGGAAAACGGGACTCGAACCCGCGACCCCGACCTTGGCAAGGTCGTGCTCTACCAACTGAGCTATTTCCGCAAAAAAAACTAGTGAAGAGGAGGAGACTCGAACTCCCACGATGCAATTATCACTACCCCCTCAAAGTAGCGCGTCTACCAATTCCGCCACCTCTCCAACATAAAAAGCATTCTAAACAAATAAGTGCCCAGAACAGGACTCGAACCTGCACGTCGTGAAACACACGCACCTGAAACGTGCGCGTCTACCAATTCCGCCACCTGGGCCTCTGAAACATTTGTTTCAATTGGATTTATTCAGAATGTTGAGCGGAAAACGGGACTCGAACCCGCGACCCCGACCTTGGCAAGGTCGTGCTCTACCAACTGAGCTATTTCCGCGTTAAGCACTTCTCTAAATGCGGTTGCAAAGGTAGTGCTTTTTTCCGAGCCAACAAATTTTTCGCTTATTTTTTTTCATTCTTACTTTCTTTTTGTACACCACCTATTATATATATTACTTTTCCAAGATTTCTAACGGCGTTTGAGCGAATTTCGAGGCCCCTTTCTCTAGAAGGAAATCCTTACTACGGAATCCCCATAACACACTGATACATGGCATTTGACAATTAAGAGCAGTTTGTACATCCACTTCACTATCACCTACATAGACAGCTTTACTTGCTTCTACATGCAGTTGGTGCAAAGCTTCGATAACAGTATCCGGAGCCGGTTTCTTACGAATATCTTCACGTTCACCGATAGCAACCTTGATATAATCGCCGAAAAAGTGCGCACAAAGTTCGCTTGTAGCCGCATAAAATTTATTACTGACAACCGCCATAGCAACACCTTCTGCTTGAAGCCGGTGCAATAGTTCTATGATACCGGGATAAGGACGGGTCGTGTCAAGGTTGTGTATGAGGTAATGTTCCCTGAAAGCCTGATAAGTTTCATTGAATTTTGGATTCTTATCTCCATTGGGAATAGCGCGTTCCATCAATTTCCGAACTCCATTTCCAACAAATTGGCGAACTTCCTCTATCGTTCGTTCAGGCATTCCATGTTTTCTCAACGCATAATTACAGCTGTTTGCCAAATCGGCCAAAGTGTCCAACAACGTACCATCTAAATCAAATATATATGCCTGATATTTTGCCATAATCTACATTTCCATTTCTAAACATTGCAAAAGTAGATATTTTTGACGACTTAAAAGTACGTCCGAACAAGAAATCATAAAATACTGCAAAGGCCAAGCAAAGTTATTGAACAGCCACAACAGCATTGCTGAAACAAGTTATCAGAAATGCTGTAATTTTTTTGCAGCAACAGATAAGGCACGAAAGTAAATTTTCAAATAGAAGAGCAAGAGTTTTTAGAACATAAATTTTGATTAGTAAGAGAATTTAGACTATCTTTGCACGTGAAAGCAGTGTCTCGGTACTGTCGCTGGCAATATATTGCAAGAGGAAAGTCCGGGCAGCACAGAGTATTCCACTTCTGAAACAGAAGCTATTGGTGACAGTAGGAATAAGTAGAAGAGAACAACCGCCACTTCGGTGGTAAGGGTGAGAAGGCAGGGTAAGAGCCTACCAGCTGTTGGGTGATCAACAGGCTGTACTTTCTGGAAGCTGCAAGTCCATGTAAACCGTAGTCAAAGAGTTACTCGCTCAATAGCATATACTAACTACGGAGGGTAGGATGCTAGAGATGTAGGGCGACCTGCATAGTAGATAAATGACAGTAGCTGTTTTTACAGTTTAACAGAACCCGGCTTACAGGGACACTGCTTTCATTTTTTATCTAATGTATTAAAATCACAAACACATTGCTATATGGCTTTTCAATTAAACCAGCTGGACAAGGCTGTTGATGACATCCAGCAACAAGTTTCAAACAAAATAAAAGCACATCAAGGCGAAGCAGGCTTCCCCAAGCTGGAAGATTACCAACTCTGCGATGAACAATTAACCGACTATCTTTTCGACAAGCAAGCCATCTTGGACAGCCTAGGAAGCGAACGGACCAAACTGACAGTTTCGGGCTTTCTCATTGTTTTACCAATTTTGGCTATGTCGCTATATCCGCAAGATAGTTTACCTTGGGGGCGAAACTCCATCTTTGTAGGTATAGCTATAGGCTTCTGCCTGTACTTATTATACAAAGCTATATCCAAATTATATATTTATTACCGATTGAAGAAACTGAACAACCCAAAAATAGAGGAATACATAAGCCTAGTATTGTCCTATCAGAAGTAATTATTACACTCCTATAAAAATCAGACTATGGAATTATCAGACATTCTGCGTTATAAAGACAAATTCAGCCCTAAAGGCTTCTTAGACAAAATATCTCAAATAGCCAAACGAGCCGGTGCCAAATTGGTATATGCAGCCCTCCTACTCTACTACACCTTGGATAATGATAAGGTGAGCGTAAAAGACAAAGCCATCATCCTTGGCGCCTTGGGCTATCTTATCACCCCTTTGGACGTAGTTCCAGACGCAATCCCTATCGCCGGACTAGGTGATGACCTTGCTGTATTGTTCTTCGTCTTACACAAAGTTTGGAATGAGGTCTCCGATGAAATAAAGTTAAAGGCACAAAACAAGCTCTGTCAATGGTTTGATAAAGATGAGATTCCAAATATGGACGAGCTCTTCAAAGAAGACCCAACACAGTCTCCGGTTTAAGCGACTTACATCTAGACATTTATAAAACAAAGTAAATTTATCTCGTAACGGATTTAAGAGCCGTTAAAGTGTTAAATTCAACTGTTAAAATCGAATAAAGAACTGCGACATAATGGCAGTTTTCGATTTTTTGCGTCTATATTTGCAAGCATAAATTCAACAGCGAATATAGAATAAGTTTCAAAACAAATATAAATATGAAGAATTATTCAAAGTATGTATTAGGCACAATGTGCATAGTAGCCATTGGCCTTTCAGCAGGCTCATTCATCAAAGCAAATGCAACCAGTAGCACAAATGCAGCGATAGCAGGTCAGCCTATTGACCTTACTTACGCATCGGAGAAAGCTCTTCCAGCAGTTGTCCATATAAAATATGTCCAAAATTCAAAGACCCAAACAGTCGATGTACCAAGCGACCCATTTGGCGGATTCTTCGATCCCTTTGGTTTTTTCGGTAATCCAAACGATGGTAGCAACGGTGGTAGGCAGAGAAGAAAGATTCAAACTCCCAAAAAAGAAGCTACCGGAAGTGGAGTCATCATCAGTTCAGATGGTTACATTGTAACCAATAACCATGTGGTAGAAGGTGCAGACGAATTAACCATTACACTGAATGATAACAGAGAATACTCTGCAAGAATCATTGGAACAGACAAAACAACAGATTTAGCTCTCATCAAAGTCAATGGCAAAAACCTCCCTACCCTGCCTATAGGAAACTCGGACGACCTGAAAGTAGGAGAATGGGTGATTGCCGTAGGTAATCCTTATGGCCTTAACAACACCGTTACGGCAGGTATCGTCAGTGCGAAAGCACGCTCATTGTATGCAAATGGTGTTGAGAGCTTTATTCAAACTGATGCTGCCATCAATCCCGGAAACTCTGGTGGTGCGCTTGTCAATGCTCGTGGTGAATTGGTAGGAATCAATGCGATGCTATATTCTCAGACAGGTTCATACAGTGGTTACGGCTTTGCCATACCTACAACTATTATGAATAAGGTAGTAGCCGATCTGAAACAATACGGGACAGTCCAAAGAGCTATTTTGGGTATCAAAGGACAAGATGTATTAAACTATATCAATGCACAGAAAGAACAAAATAAGGAAGTTGATTTAGGAACAAATGACGGTATCTATGTAGCAGAAGTTGAAGAAGGAGGTTCGGCAGCAACTGCAGGGCTTAAAGCCGGTGATGTAATCACGAATGTCGATGGTAAAGAGGTAACTAAGATGGCTGAGCTACAAGAAGTATTGGCCAAGAAGCGCCCCGGCGAGAAAGTTAGCATCACCTATTTACGCAACAAGGTTAAATCAACAAAGACTGTTACACTGAAAAATGCTCAGGGCAATACAAAAGTAATGAAGACTGCCGATCTTGATGTACTTGGTGCTAGCTTCCGACCTGTAGGCAACTCGACTAAAGAGCAACTTGACATCAACTTCGGACTTGAAGTTACTAAGGTCTCAAATGGTGCTATCAAAGAAGGTGGAATTACTCCGGGCTTCATCATACAATACGCTAATGACACTCCAATTAAATCGATTAGCGATTTACAAGATGCTGTCAAAGCAGCTTCAACAAGTAAAGACCCTGTACTCATTATCAAAGGTATATGGCCCACAGGAAAGAAAGATTATAAGGTAGTGAAGATTAATTAATAAACAACTCTACTACAAATAAAGGAAGGACTTGATTTTCATTTTCAAAGAAATCAAGTCCTTTTTTGTTTTAGTTTTATATGCTAATATCATACTATGCAAAAAAGAGTAAAACATTTGCACATTCTATAAGAAACACTTAACTTTGCATTTAGCTTAAAATTAACGGCTAATGCGACAACTGAAAATCACAAAATCTATTACCAATCGAGAGAGTGCTTCTCTAGATAAATATTTACAGGAGATTGGGCACGAAGACCTTATTTCGGTAGATGAGGAAATTGAATTGGCGCGACGCATCCGTAAGGGAGACAGACGTGCATTAGAACGCTTAACTAAAGCGAATCTAAGATTTGTCGTATCAGTAGCAAAACAATACCAAAATCAGGGACTAAGTCTACCAGACTTAATCAATGAAGGTAATGTAGGATTAATTAAAGCTGCAGAAAAGTTCGATGAGACTAGAGGATTTAAATTCATATCGTATGCCGTATGGTGGATTAGACAAAGTATTCTTCAAGCTATAGCCGAGCAAAGCAGAATAGTGAGACTACCACTTAACCAAGTTGGTTCGGTCAATAAGATTAATCAAATCTTAAACAAATTCGAACAAGAGCATGAGAGGCGTCCT
Organism: Prevotella sp. S7 MS 2; assembly: GCF_000762865.1. Classification (NCBI taxonomy): domain Bacteria; kingdom Pseudomonadati; phylum Bacteroidota; class Bacteroidia; order Bacteroidales; family Prevotellaceae; genus Prevotella; species Prevotella sp. S7 MS 2. Next base: position 5,413 of record NZ_JRPT01000071.1, read on the forward strand.
AGCATCGAAGAGATTGCCGAGAAGATAGATATTCCGGAAGATAAGATTGCGGACGCCATGAAAGTCAATAACAGGCATTTATCAATGGATGCACCAATTGCTGAAGGAGAAGGCAACAGCTTGCTTGATGTATTAACTAATGCTGATGCTCCTCAAGCTGATAGTCAACTCGTCCAAGAATCTTTGCAAGATGAAATCTCTCATGCTTTGCAATTGCTCAATGAACGTGAAAAAAACATCATTGTAGCATTCTTCGGTATAGGACAACCTGAGATGACACTTGAAGAAATAGGTAACAAATATGATCTGACTAGAGAACGGGTTAGACAAATAAAGGAAAAGGCTATAAGAAGATTACGTCATCATGGACAAAACAAACTTCTGAAGTCATATCTAGGTCAATAATATTAAATACAATAAGATAATAATGAAACTAAGATTTTTTGTCATGCTGCTTGCCGGTGTATTTTTTACATCACATGTATATGCCAGCAAGAAGAATAGTAATCAAGTATACATGTACGGGGTAGCAGCATCGTTCAATGATTCTACTGTATATTTCACAGATATTCAACAACTGAGCTCAGCTTGGATAGACCACGAAGGATTCTTATATAGTAGAGATAACTATTCCTACCAATTAAAAGACTATCTTGCCAAATTAGGATTCAGTCATGCTACTTGTATCACCACTTATAGTGATAATAGAAAAGATATAGAGAAGAAATATTTAAAGACTAAAAAGAAATATACCACAGTAAAAGGAAAGGGTAAAGATAAAAACCATTACACTGTCAAATACATTACATCTTCAGACTTTGCCTACAAGCCAATTGTTCCAGATGAGCAAGAAATAGAAAAGGCAAATAAGAAAGCCAATAAGAAAAAAGCACGTAAGCAGAAACAAGGAGAATAAACTTGATGTGTGGCAGACTCATGTAGCCACAAGCAAAATAATAATAACTCATTATTTTAAGCAAAAGTTTTTTTCGTGACATACTATTTTGCAATCGCCGGATTCTACATTCGTATCATATTTGATAACAACAAATATGATATAATGGACTTGATACCCTCATTTACACCATTTAAGATTGAAAATACACCTACTAACGAAAGTTTTTTATTCACTCTTACTATTGACGAGGAACTATCCCCGATAGAAAAAACAAAGCTAAAACTCATAAGAAAATTTGATACTGGTAATGGTGACACTGCTGTATTCCATATAGACAATGGAGGCTATCAATATATCATTGCCAATATCAATAAGGTGCAGTGTTGCTTACTACAAACCAATAAGGATTTTAGCAACTGTCATTGTGCCTTGAATGGGAGCTATATGAATTGGTGCTTTGGTCTGAATAATGCACTTATGCTCATTTTTGCTTTCGCTTCATGCAAGTATCAAACACTATTGATACATGCCTCTGTTGTGGGAAAAGATAATTATGCTTACGCTTTCATTGCAAAAAGTGGTACAGGAAAAAGTACGCAATCTAGTATGTGGCTACAAAGTATTTCTGGATGCGAACTTATCAATGATGATAACCCTATCGTTCGAATCATTGATAATACACCATATATATATGGCAGCCCTTGGAGTGGAAAGACAGCCTGCTATCGCAATATACGGATGAAATTAGGAGCAATTGTCAGAATAGATAGAGCAAGTGAAAATAGTATTGACAAATTGAAGCCAACAGAAGCATTTGCTTCCATACTTCCCTCTTGTTCTGCTATGAAATGGGATCATACATTATTTACTGATTTATGCAAAACGTTATCTCTTCTTATTGAAGCAAGAGTTAGCTATATTCTACATTGTCTACCCAATAAAGAATCTGCTTTATTATGTTACAAGACGGTCAAAAGCCAAACAGAATAGTACTTCCAAACTCTGTTTTGATTCCCAAAATCATTTCATTAATAGAGGAGGGGCACCACACTGTCACACTTCGTATGAGCGGTTGGAGTATGCAACCATTCTTGGATAATAACCGTGATATAGCCCTATTAGCCAAAGTCACGTCATTACATGTGGGCGATGCCGTCTTAGCAGAGATAAGTCCTAAGAAGTATGTATTTCATCGTATCATTAAAATTGACGGAGATGATGTAACTTTACAAGGAGATGGGAATATTAGTAAAGAATATTGTAAAGTAGAAAATATAAAGGCCATCGGTATTGGCTTCTATAGAAAAGAACGTAAAATACTAGACAGTACCGATGGTTATAAATGGAAAATCTATTCTTGGATATGGATGCATATTCCATTACGAAGATATCTACTTGCAGTATATCGTAGAATTTGGATTCCAATAACTAGAAAAAAATAATGATTATGAGAATAAAAGAAGGATTTACATTATTGAATGTTTGTGGAGAGAGTATCGTAGTTGCAGAAGGGGAAACAAATATTGACTTCAATAATATACTCAGTTTGAGCGAGAGTGCTTGTTTCCTATGGGAGAACATCAAAGATAAAGATTTCACCGTGGATACTTTAGCATCCTTGTTAACCAATGAATATGAGGTTACTTACGAAGTTGCAAAGAACGATGCCCAAGTGTTTATCAATCACTTACAAGACATGAAGATTATCATATAACACAACGTTACGTTCAATCATTTATCTCTATAACAGTTAAGGCTCGGCTACTAGTGAAAGTAGCCGAGCCTTAACTATGTATTATCTTTTACTTCAGATGGTCTTTAAACCAAGAAGTAATTTGCTTTAACAAGTGATTACGCGTCTCTCCGCCATATATGCTATGATTTCGATTTACGTAGAAATTCTCTTTAAAATCCTTCCCTGCTTGAATCAATGTCTCTGAGTATTCAAATGAATTTTGTATATGAACATTATCATCCGCAACACCATGGCAAATCAATAGATCTCCATTTAAAGCTTTTACCCGTGATATTGGATTTTCATTATATCCATTAGGATTCTCCTTAGGGGTACGCATATAGCGCTCAGTATATACGGTATCATAATACTTCCAACTTGTTGGAGGAGCAACAGCAACTCCGGCATAAAACACAGGACGTCCCTCGCTCATACTCATAAGTGTATTGAATCCTCCATAACTCCATCCCCATATTCCAATATGTTTCCCATCAACATAACTTTGTTTAGATAACCACAATGCAGTTTCAACTTGATCTTTAGCTTCCAAAGCTCCAAGATTCAAATAAGTACACTTCTCCCATTCCGATCCTCGGGCTCCGGTTCCACGTCCATCCACACAAACGACTATAAAACCTTGCTGTACCAAGAAGTAATCAAAGGCTCCTCCATTCCCCATAGAACCAATATTCCAAGAGTTAACTACTTGTTGACTGCCCGGTCCACTATACTGATATAAAATTACGGGGTATTTATTTGATGGATTAAAATCAATAGGCTTAACCATCCAACCATCTAGTTTGACTCCCTCAGAGGTTGTAAACGTAAAGAACTCTTTAGCCGTAAACCCATAGTTAGAAATTTTATTTGCCAACTCAGCATTATCAATTGGAGTATCTAACACTTTCCCAGAACTAGTTCGTATAGTATACACATAAGGATGATTTGCATCACTCCAGGTATTCACAAAATACTTATAATCTCCAGAAAATATTGCAGAGTTCCAACCTGCTTGATTGGTTAATGATTCCATTTTACCATTTTGGTGGAAGACCAAAACCTGTCTATCGTGTGGATTTTGTAACGCTGCTTGGCAATAAATGTCTCCAGTGCTCTCATCATATCCGTAAATATCGGTAATATCAAAGTCACCTGCACCTATCTTTCGCTTGAATTGACCAGACAGCGTATAAAAATATAGCTTCATATACCCATCTCTATCACTAGGAAGTAGTATACTATTCTTTCCGATAATTACATTTTCCAATACTTCTTCTTTCACATATTTATCAGATTTCTCCTTGATAAGGAGTTGCGAAAGAGTTGTTCTAGGATTTACAGAATAAAGACATAACTCATCTTGATGTCTATTCATGGTAAACACAATCATACTGTTAGGCTCATTCCCAACCTTGAGACGTGGAATATAGCCATCTTGATCAACCGGAATTTGAAGCTGTTTGGTTTGATGAGATTTTATATCATAACTCCATACAGACACTACCGAGTTGTCATATCCGGCTTTAGGATATTTGTAGGAATAATGAGAAGGATAGTCCGAGTTCTCTTCTTTTACAGGTGTATCACCTTTAAACATCTGCAAATCATAGGTTTTAACCTTAGATTCATCATATTTTATCCAACATAACATAGAACCATCAGCATTAAAACTCAATGAACAATTCGTTGAGAATTCTTCTTCGTTTACCCAATCCGGAACTCCATTTATAATAAAATTCGGCTTTCCATCTTTCGTCACTTGCGACTCGGCATTATCGTATAACAGCTTTATAAGATAGATATTATTCTCTCTTACAAATGCCACTTGATACCCATCGGGCGACCAAACGGGCATCTGCTGAGATCCACCATCCGATAATGGTACCAATTTCTTTGAAGCTATCGTATATATATAGTACACTGCACTATACGATCTTCTATAAATACGTTTTGTATTTGTTTGAATAAGGATGAATTTTCCATTGGGCGAAAACTGATATCCATCCACTTCAGTAATCTTATGACCAATCGTATTGAAAACATCAAACAGTATTTCTTGCCGTTTACCGGTCGCAAACGAATACTTCAATATTTGTTTCCTATCAGCACTGATACTAGCATAAGAGTCTGTTCCCGCTATCGGATTAAGGCCATTCAAGCGTTTGCCGGCAAACATGCCACTAGTTATATCAGGTATCGTAATCTCTTCTACCGCATAAAGACTAGTTGTTAACAATAGACTAGAAACGAGCATGGTTAGTAATTTTCTCATTTGAATAATGTTTCGGTTTAACTGCAAAATTACTGAAAAATCACTAATTTTGCAATCTATTACTCGTATTTATGGCTCAAGAACTACACTATAACGACTTTGGAAGCTGGATAAAGGCCAAGCTACCATTCAAAGTCCAAAAGATTTCTATCAATGCAGGTTTCACATGTCCAAACAGAGATGGTAGAATTAGTTATGGTGGATGTACTTTTTGTGACAATAGTACATTCAGTCCGGCATATTGTAGCAACAACAAATCTATTAAAGAACAACTGCAAGAAGGTAAGATGTTTTTCTCAAAAAAATATCCTGAAATGAAATATCTAGCCTACTTTCAAGCCTATACCAACACATACGAATCTGTAGATACACTCAAATTCAAATACGAACAAGCCCTTTCTGTAGAAGATGTCGTTGGTATTGTAATTGGAACTAGACCCGATTGTATCGATGAATCGCTATTACAATATCTCCAACAACTAGGCCGAGAGAGATTTGTGTTAATAGAATATGGAATTGAAAGTACCAATGAAACGACACTAAAGCGCATCAACCGTGGCCATACTTATCAATGTAGCAAAGATATTGTTCAACTGACTCATGATTATGGAATCCTCACAGGAGGACACGTCATTCTTGGACTCCCCGGCGAAGATAGAAATAGCATGCTCAAACAAGCTGATGACATTTCTAGACTTCCCTTAGACCTGCTAAAAATACATCAACTACAGATCATAACAGGGACAGAAATGGCACGAGAATACCAAGAACACCCTTTTCATCTGTTTAATGTTGAAGAATATATAGAATTGTTAGCAGAATATATCACCCGATTAAATCCCACAATTACACTGGATCGATTTGTCAGCCAATCGCCTGAAAACAAATTAATAGCTCCTAGATGGGGGCTTAAAAACTACCAATTTACGAACTTATTCAACAATTATTTGCAACAGAAAGGCATATATCAAGGACAAAAATATTGCTCCTTTGAGCATATTAATTCATAAATCCTCCATCTTCCAACTCCATCAATTGCTTGATAGGTAAGTTTTTATGCTTCTTCATAAATTGCTCTACCCTATCTACATAGGCTGTTTGAAAGATATGGCTATCAGTTAATTTATTGGCAGCCCACATCACTTTCCCCATGTGCACAGCTTTCAATCTAAGTGTTTCCTTCTCATTTTTCCCCATAGGTGCAGGATAATAACTGAGTAGATAGAAACTAATACAATCAGGAACAATATTTTCGCGTGTCATTGTAGCACGTTGCTGCTGATTATAGAACTTGGCATAAGGACCAAAATCATTACCCAAATATTTATCTAAGGAAATACCTATCATTCCATCGCCAACAACAATACTCTGATTGAATGCTCCTATTTGAGTATAAATTTCAGGAATAGGTATACTAGGAATTGCATGCCCAAGTCTCCTAAAAGCCTTATACATAAGTTTACTAATATCTGACATATCTACATATTGCGAATCAACAGCCAAAATAACATCTTGTAACAGAGCATCCTGAAAATAGTTCAACAACCTGCTATTAATGTCCGATTCATTCACATCGCCCAGATTCAATACATTCTCTATCAACGTACGTGTCTCTATTGGATAGTCAGTATTCATTTGTTGAAGCGCAGAAAAATCCCCCGTAGTTAAATATCTACTTTCCAATCTGTCAAAACGATGTATAGCAATACTACGATGATCTTTCTCATCAGTATTGTTAAACTTAAACTCACACGCCGAACAAAGCCACATGAGTGGAAGTAATATGTAACACAAGTACCTCAAAAACAAATATAATATCTCTCTGCAAATATAGTGTTTTTTATGTTTTTCACAAAATTTTAAGCTAAAATGATTAAATTTGTGTTGAAAATTTAATTATTATGCGGACTATCCGCTAGTTCAAAGATTTGAAAAAAACTTCTTTTTGCAAAAATAGTACTTACACAATATAGATGGTAACACTTCAATATCTCGACTCGTTACTTTTCTTGTTGCTTGAATTTGCTCTCTATCAGACTTGAACTCACTGAGCATTCTCTTAAATGCCCACCGTGCCCGATAAATAGCTTTAAAGTCACCAACATTCCTGTTAACGAGCAGAGTTTGCCATGCTGCTAGATAATCCAAAAGCCATCTCCAACTCATCACCCTGCCTAATTCTTTATTCGGAAGATTCTTATAAAGCATTAAGAGATTATTTCTAAAATTGAGGAAAGTCTTTTGAGGATTCCCTTGAGGCAAGGTGGCACCACCAAAATGGTACACTACGCTTTGTGGAATCACAACTATCTTTCGGCCAAGATTTCGCAAACGCCAACAAAGATCAATTTCCTCGTTGTGGGCAAAGAAACGTTCATCAAATCCTTGGATATTCCAAAAATCCTTGGATCGGATAACCAAACAGGCCCCTGTAGCCCACATGATTTCACAAATATCATCGTATTGCCCTCTATCAGCCTCCACTACATCAAAGATACGACCTCTACAATAAGGATACCCTAAGCTATCTAAGAAACCACCAGAAGCCCCTGCATACTCAAACAGCCCCTTATCTAGAATGGAAAGTAATTTGGGTTGGCAAGCAGCTACATCCGGATGAGACTCCATATACTTTATTAATGGTGCAAGCCAACCATCCGTCACCTCCACATCAGAATTCAAGATGACATAATAATCTGCTGAAATTTCCTTCAATGCATTATTATATCCACCTGCAAAACCATAATTCTTATCTAGTTGTACAAGCCTCACCATTGGAAATTCGCTCTTCAAGAGTGCTAAGGAGGAATCCGTAGATGCATTATCAGCAACCCAAACATCAGCTCCGACAGAATATCTGATGACAGACGGAAGATACTCTTTCAGTAGGTTTACACCATTCCAATTTAATATAACGATAGCAATTTTCATTGAAGTATGGCTTTTAAAGCATTTCTTTTTAGGTTGAAATCGCCTAAAGTAACTTTCATGATTTGGTTGTCGTACTCTTCCTTAGACTGCGAGGGCGGCAATTCTACACGTATATAATTTTCTGTAAACCCGTTCATCGCCTTACCCTTTGATGCTTTCTCGAATAAAACGAGGGCTTCTTTGCCAATATATTCCTTATAGAAATGATGAGTCATAGAGTCCGATAATTCCAATAAGCGCTGCGAACGAACCTTCTTTTCTTTATCATCTACCACATAAGGTATAGAGAGTGCACTCGTTCCGGGACGTTCCGAATATGGAAAGACGTGCAGTTGCGCAATGGGTAAAGACGCAAGAAAATCATAACAATCTTCAAAATATTCCGGTTTTTCACCACGACATCCCACCATTACATCCACTCCTATAAAAGCATCAGGCATCTTTTCTCTAATCAACTGAATCTTATGAGCAAAAAGTTCTCTATTATATTGTCTATGCATCAATCTCAACACTTCATTGTTTCCACTCTGAAGAGGAATATGGAAATGAGGCATAAATGCTCGTGAAGAAGCACAATAGTCAATAAGTTCATCACTGCATAAATCCGGTTCGAGACTACTGATGCGAAAACGCTCTATTCCTTCTACCTGATCTAACGCTTTTACCAAATCTAAGAATGATTCATTGGTAGTCCTTCCGAAATCTCCAATATTCACTCCAGTCAATACAATTTCTTTTCCTCCCTCTTTCGCAGCATCTTCTACTTGCTTCACAAGCGAAGCAATTGATGGATTTCTGGAGAATCCTCTGGCATAAGGTATCGTACAATAGGTACAAAAGTAATTGCATCCATCTTGTACTTTCAGAAAGTATCGGGTCCTATTACCACGCGAACAAGATGGTTGGAAAGTCTTTATATCCTTTGTCTTTACAGAGTGAAAACGATGTAAATGTTCATTTTGTCCTTCGCCAACTGTATTCCATGCATCACTTAGATACTGTATCAAGTTAGCTTTTTCATTACTACCAAGTACTAAATCAACACCATCTATCTGGCTCACCTTTTCGGATTCCAATTGAGCATAACATCCTGTTACAATGACAAAAGCACCGGGATTATTACGTACTAGCTTATGAATTGCTTGACGACATTTATGGTCTGCGACTTCAGTTACAGAACAAGTATTCACCAAACAGATATCAGCATTCTCATTTTCTGCTGCCGGAACAATGCCCATCTCGCCCAACATACGTTCAAATGTTGAGGTCTCGGAATAATTGAGCTTGCAACCTAATGTATAATAAGCTGCTTTCTTACCCTGAAATGCAGAACTATCTATCATAGATACACTTTACCAATTTAAAAATAAAAAGGCCAATCAGCATTACACTAATCAGCCTCTTTTCAGACGAATATTTGGAAAGTGATTCCGTTGGGGTTCGAACCCAAGACCCACAGCTTAGAAGGCTGTTGCTCTAATCCAACTGAGCTACGGAACCTTTAACCAACAAGTTCCGTCTGAAACCGTCTGCAAAATTAGTAATTTAAAGTGAAACCACAAAATTTTACCCTCGTATTTTACGAGCATTCACTATCTTGTTTTACAATATTAATGCTGCTTCTAAACTCTTGATAAGTCCTCCATATCTACGAAAAACAAAGTGGATAACCCTCTCAGGATTATCCACTTGCTATGATTTGATTTTCTACATATTAGAATGTAACTCTTAAACCAATCTGTGCATGCCATCTACTATAGAAATCGCTGATAGTAGGAGCATTGCCTACATAGGTGTATTGTGCTACTTGATTGCCCTTCGCATCTTTTGAAGTACCAACTACTTGCAAGATATTCTCACTATATACATTAGCATAATATGTACCCCAATTATGATTGAGCATGTTTGCTACATTGATAACATCAAGTACTAACTCTACCTTGCTTCCTCTATCCTTCAAGTAGTAGAAGTCTTGTGAAAGGTGAAGATCAAAGTGATTCTCCCAAGGAGCAGAAGTTCCATTACGTCTAGCGTATTGTCCTCTGTGATTACGTGCATATTTGTTAGAAGCAATCCAGTTACCATAAGCTTCACGCCCTTGCTCTGCCGTAGTAATTACTTTTCCCTTACTGTCCTTAACATCAGCAAATGACATCACAGCCAATTCTTGTTCTGTTGGGATATACAACAGCGAATTTCCACTACGATAATCGCCATTGAAAGAAGCAGATGACTTATCAGACATGACAAAACTATAACGCTGTCCGCTATATCCATTGTATGTAAGAGATATATGGGTCTGCCAACGGCCGTTACCATAACGCTTCGAATTATAGTTAGCCATTGCCAATACACGGTGAGGTGTATCAAACATAGAATATTCAACTTCTTGTACATTGGGATCTGTACAATAGAAATATCCCCAGTTAGATGCCGCTACCGAGGAAGTACCATCATTTACGGAATAAGAGTGACCGAATGTGTAGCTAGCCATCAAATCTAAGCCAAACTTGAAACTCTTCTCTACTTTTGCACTCAAGCTATAGCTATAACCCTTATTCGTATTCTTCATATTAATAATTTGGTTATAACTACCTCTTACACTATTATAATATGTTGTAGCAGAATTCTCAAAGTCGCTATTAACCGCATAAACCTTACCATTTGGTTTCAACGCGAGATTCTCGAACCACACATTGTTCATATTCTTAGAGTACAATCCTTCCAAGGTCAACTTGAAATCATAAGGCAATACTTGCTCCCAAGCAAGATTGGTACGGAATACTTGTGGAAATTTAAAATGACGATCAACCGTATTGATATCCGGTTTATTGGCCTTTCCTTTTGCAGAGTTTGCAGCCTTTTCTGTATCTGTACCGTAAGTAGCAAAGCTAGGAACATTGGGACTATAGAAAGTTACACCTTTCATCTCTATACCTGTATTAGCCCACGCATTTTCAATCCAAACAAATGGAGCCCGACCATTGAAGATACCCAAACCACCACGAAGTTGTGATTTGTGACTCTCGTCTAAGAACCAGCGGAAGCCTGCACGTGGAGATACCATCACACTAGAACTGGGCTTACGACCAACTTTCACGCCATAAGTAGTTGCATATTCCGAAGCATTAAACTCTTCGTTTGTCGATGGAGAATTAAAGTACACCGGAATATCGAAACGAATACCATAAGTCAACTGCAGCAAAGTAGATATATCCCACTTGTCTTGTGCATAGAGGCCAAACTGTCCAGCCTTGAAAGGAGTTGCCCATCTTGTTGTACCGGTGATATCTTTATCAGAATACTTCCAAGCAAAACTCTTTGCTTTATCATTCATGAAGTCGGTAATAGTATTATACACATATTGCCCATTAGCCGCTTGAATAAAAGCATTCTCCATGTTATAAATCTCGTTATGAGTACCAAAGGTGAATGTATGGTTTCCTCTGTACCAAGAAAGATTGTCCTCTAAAGTCCAAATATCTTGATTCAAACGGTTTACACCTGAAGAATATTCTGTTCCCAAATATATAGAATATTTAGCAGAGCCTGTTTCTGCTCCGGTCTTAACATCGTAATTACCCGCACCGGAAATATAAATACTAGGACCAGAATAAGCTATACCACGCTTATCTCTGATAAAACTTACACCTGCACGCAACTCATTATATAGTGAAGCGCTCAAATGTGAGTTCAACTCTGCTACAAACGAATTAGTCTTATCCTTCATTCTATATCCGCTATTATTAAAGAAATAAGATTTTGAAGAAGTAGCATATACGTCTTTATAAGAATCGTTCATCTGGTATCTCAAGGCAAACTTGTTATTGGCATTGATGTTCCAGTCCAAACGACCAAGTACAGACCATGATTGAGTATCAATATTCCTTGGATTATAAGTATCTGTAAGTCCTGTTATTTTAGCATATCTGTCCAAGATAGCTGCTGCTGTAGCTTCTGAGATGAAGTAACCTTCTGCTCCGGGATAGTATGTTGCCGGATGTGAATCCTTCTTATATTCTACACTTCCAAAGAAGAATAATTTATCTTTGATGATAGGGCCACCCACAGTAAAGCCCAAAGTCTTGGTGCTTTCATCAGTAAGTTTCTGTTTCTTACCATATTGTTGGCTCCAACTAGAATACATGTTTTGATCGGTATAATATCCGTATGCAGTAGCATGGAACACGTTGGTACCCGACTTGGTAATGGCATTGATAGCGCCACCGGTAAATCCACTCTGGCGAACATCGAATGGAGATGCTACAACCTGAATCTGTTCTATGGCATCCATTGATATAGGATTAGCACCGGTCTGACCTCCGTTTGTACCGCTAGAAGCAAGACCAAACACGTCATTGCTTACTACACCGTCTATCTGGAACGAATTGTAACGATTATTGCTACCCGCAATCGTGATACCACCAAACTTATTTGAATTTACCAGTGGAGACAGTTTTGCTACATCATACACATTTCGATTAATCGTAGGCGCATTATCAATATTCTGTTGTGAGAAATTTGAAGAAGCACCCATACCACCTCTTCCTGCAACTCCGGTAACTGTTACTTCACCCAATACCTGCGCATCTTCTTTCAAATCGGCATTAATAGCAGTAGCTTCACCTAAAGTCAAACTAATGTTCTTTCTTACATCATCTTTATAACCTATATAGGAAATAGAGACTGTGTAAGGACCACCAACACGCATACCTTGGATTACATAACGTCCCTTGTCATTAGTAACAGCATTATACCGTGTACCAGACGGCACGTGTACGGCTGTAATTGTAGCACCGATAACATCTTGACCATCAGCCACGACTTTACCATTGATGCTAGATGTTGTTACTTGAGCCATTAAAGATGATGTTGTCAATAACAGGAGCATCATCAGAAAGAGCAATCTTTTCTGCATAACTTTGATTAATTAAATTTAATTTAGACCTATGAGGAATCCCCCTAAATAAATAATTCACTGCAAATTTAAATAATTTTATCCAAATGAGTGTTACAATAACGTTAAAATGACAAAGTAGTTCCACATTAAATCCGAGAAACACAAAATCATTCTAGAAAACAAGTTAATTTCAAACCACAAAAAATTTTATCTATAAGGAGATTCATAATATCGTTAATTACCATTCCACATAAATAATATCATCTCACCGAGTATCCGACATCAAATTGCTGCAAGCGCTTAACAGCAATCCTGCTTATATCAAACAGATTTGCTGACAGGCCTATTCAGCAACCTTGCCGAGGCGTTGCAACCAAACGAAACAAAAAATGGGGATATGCAAAAAACATATCCCCATCTGTATTTACAGTCTCTTTTATAAAGTCTTATTTAATAAGACCTAAGTCAACAAATATCTTCTTCAAGATTTGAACACCACGTTCTACCTGCTCTTCGGTATGAGTTGCCATCAGAGCAAAGCGTACCAAAGTATCTTGAGGAGCACAAGCTGGCGGTATAACCGGATTGATAAACACTCCGGCATCGAAAGCCATCTTGGTTACCAAGAATGTTTTATCAATATCACGTACATATAACGGAATGATAGGACTTTCGGTTTCACCAATCTCAAATCCCTCTTCGCGGAAACGCTTCAATGCAAAACGAGTCACAGCCCATAAATGGTCTAAACGCTCAGGTTCTGCTTGGAGTATATGAAGAGCTTCAAGTGCGGCCGCAGTAGCAGCCGGTGTATTAGATGCACTGAAGATATAAGTGCGACAAGTATGGCGCAAATAATTGATGGTATCAGCATCAGATGCAATAAATCCACCAATAGAAGCCAAACTCTTTGAGAACGTTCCCATTATCAAGTCAACTTCATCTGTCAATCCGAAATAGTCACAAACACCTCTACCCTGCTTACCGAAAACTCCTAAACCATGCGCCTCGTCAACCATGATAGAACAGTTGTATTTGTGTTTCAGCTCAACAATCTCAGGAAGTTTAGCCAAGTCACCCTCCATTGAGAACACACCATCAACGACAATCAACTTCACAGCCCCATACGGAAGCGCTTTCAGCACACGCTCCAAGTCTTCCATGTCATTATGCTTGTAATGCAACTGGCGAGCGAAAGAAAGGCGTCTACCATCCACAATACTAGCATGGTCGCGATCATCACAGATGATATAGTCGCCTTTTCCAACGACCATAGCCAACACACCTTGGTTTACAGAGAAGCCAGTAGAAAAGCAAAGAGTTTCGTCTTTGCCCATAAAGGTTGCCAATTCTTTTTCCAGTTGGATGTGAATGTCCAGAGTCCCATTAAGGAAACGGCTTCCTGCACAGCCCGAACCATAACGATCAAGTGCAGCCTTTGCCGCATCTACTACTCGTTGGTCACCTGTCAAGCCTGTATATGCATTAGATCCAAACATCAAGACCTTATGGCCACCCATTTCAACTTCTGTTCCTTGTTTGCTCGTTATCGCACGGAAATAGGGATACACTCCTGCCTCCATAAACTTTTGAGGCTCACGATAATTTCTGTATCTTTCTTGTAACTGTCCCATTTTAATAATAGGTGTAGAGAACTACATTATTTTTTATAGGCTGCAAAGATACGAAAAAGATGTTATATATCATTCTTTTTTACCGGAAATATGTCTTTTATGTAATTTTATCATAGGAACAAATCAGTATATAAGCGTTTTTTTACTACTTTTGCAAAGAATTTATAATAACACTATCAGAGAGGAAATGGGCAAGAAAAAAATTGTTTTCATCATGAATCCTATTTCAGGAACGACCAACAAAGCAGGCATTCCTGAACTGATAGACAAATGTCTAGACAAAGAACTCTTTGACTATGACATCAAAACAACAGAACATGCCGGTCATGCAGCAGAACTAGCCAACAAAGCTAAAAATGATGGTGTACACATTGTTGTAGCTATCGGGGGCGATGGAACGGTTAACGAAGTAGCCCGTTCCATCGTACATTCCAACACTGCTTTAGGAATAATACCTTGCGGTTCAGGCAACGGATTGGCTCGACATCTCATGCTTCCGATGAATCTCAAGAAAGCTATGGCTGTCATTAACAAGTGTGAGATTCGGGATTTAGACTATGGTATCATCAACGGTTATCCTTTCTTCTGTACTTGCGGCATGGGCTTTGACGCATTCGTCAGCCATAAATTTGCAGAATCGGGAAAACGAGGCCCTATCACTTATGTTGAGAATATATTGCTTGAAGGGCTCAGCTATCAACCGGAGACATACGAAATCAACATCAAGGGAAGTTCTGCTAAATACAAAGCATTTCTTATTTCGTGTGCCAATGCCTCTCAATATGGCAACAACGCCTATATCGCACCTCAGGCTTCTATGAGTGATGGACTGATGGATATTGTGATTATGGAACCATTCGACGTATTGGAAGCTCCTCAAATTAGTATCGATATGTTTAACAAAACACTTGATAAAAATTCCAAAATCAAGTCGTTTCGTTGCAAACAACTACAAATACATAGAAGTAAACCGGGATTCATACACTACGACGGAGACCCTGTCATGACTGGTGAAGACATAAATATATCGTTACAAGAGAAAGGCATAAAGATGCTTATCAATCCCGAGGCAAATCGAGATTTAAGAAAACCGAATGCATTACAAGCTGCTGCCGCAGAACTTTTTAACGAAATCAACGTCATTCGTAGTGATATTAGCAAACAAGGTAGGCGTGCCCAAGCCCTAAGCAAGGTTTTGCAACGCAAGCTTAACATCTAACAGCTACAGATAAAAATCCGCTGTTAAGTTGTGATACCATTCCGAACGACCTCCTATCCCATCCATCAGGGTTACCATAGACTTCTCTACTGTCTTTGGCTGACACAAAACGAACTCTAAAAGACAACGCTTTGGAGTTTTCCTCAGCACTGTTTTTATAGAGACTTCTCTAGAGACATAAAAGCCTGATAAAGAAGATATTGCAAGGAAATGCTCTATATTTTCCACAGGGATAATAACAGAAAACTTTCCATCTTCACACAAGAGCTTTCTTACACCGACAAACAAGTCTTCATAGGTCAATGTATCGGTATGGCGAGCCATATTGCGAGAAGGACTTGGAGCCTTTAAAGAATCGACAAAGAATGGAGGATTTGAAACTATAGCATTATACTTATATCTCGCTTGAAATTCCTGCAATGATGCATGAAATAACTTTATACGCTCACAAAAAGAACTTTCATCTACATTCTCCAAAGCTTGGGTATAGGCGCTTTCGTCTATTTCCACTCCATCAACAGTGCTTTCCGGAAACCGCTGTGCCATCATCAAAGCTATCAGTCCGGTACCCGTTCCGATATCTAAGATGCGTTTTCCACCAGCACTCCAAGCCCCCAAAAGGACTCCATCCGTACCAACTTTCATAGCACAACGCTCTTGACGTACGATAAACTGCTTAAATGTAAATTCTTCATGCTTCATACAACCTATGAAACGACAACTTTCTAAAATTATTGTATCA